>NZ_JAWLKY010000010.1:0-87096 GCF_039655965.1 Chitinophaga sp. YIM B06452
GTAATTATTTATACAAGCACCCGGAGCGGACTCACGGCGTTCATTAAAGCTCACCGTTACGAGAGCAGCACTGCAATTATCCGTAGCTGTTAACAGCGGCGGAACAGCCGGGATAGCATCACAATTTACAAGCACATTGGCCGGCGGAGCAACGGTGAACGTCGGCCTGGTGGTATCCTGTACAGTAATAGTTTGGGTCAATACCGTCTCATTACCACAAGCATCTCTTGCCGTCCAGGTGCGTACAATCGTATAGCTATTCGCACAGGCACCAGGTGTGATCTGCTCGTCTTTATCATAATCTACGGTACTGCACTCGTCAGTTACCGCGATGTCGTTAAACAAAGGTATGTTGCTGCATTCCACGGTCACATTCGCAGGTGCAGCCGTTGCAAATACAGGTGCGGTATTATCCGTCACCGTAATCGTCTGCATCGTGGTAGCCGTCCTGCCGCAGGGATCGGTAGCCGTCCAGATGCGGGAGATCGTAATGCCGCAAGCCTGCGCCGCCGTCGAATCCCTATGGGTGATATTCAGCGTTAAGCCCAGCGGGTGACTGAATGTTGGCGTACCGAACAGCGTGGTATAATCTGTACCGGTTGCGCAAGCGGTGCTCACCGGGGGAGGAGTGGTCACCACTGAAGGCGGCGCCGTTGAAACAGTGATCTGTACTGCATTGCTGGTGCTTTCACAGTTCAGGCCGGATCTTACGATCCTGCGGTACCAGGTGGTCTGCGTCAGCACAGGAGGCTGGAAGATGCTGCCCGTAGCGGATGGAACAGGCGCGAAACCTGCTGTAGCGCTGGTAGTGCTGTATTCCCACGCATAGGTATAGGAACCGGCGCCGCCGGAAGGCACACCAACTCCTGTCAGCTGGCTGGGTTGCGCACCCGGACAAATCACCTGGTTCTGTTGGATCACATTGTTACCGATCTCATTGCGGTTAATAAGCACAACGTTATCACCTGCAGTCGTACAGGTATTGTTTGTTACAGTCCAGGTAAGGGTTGCGGTCTGGCCGGCAGACAGGGTAACGGTCGCTTTGGGATCGTTTACGTTGCTGATGGTCATACCGGGAGTAAGCCCTGTCCAGGTACCGGTTCCGATATTCGGAACGATGGCGTCCATTACAAAGGTCTCATCGTCGCAATGTTCCTGGTCAGCGCCGGCATTGGCCGCGGCAGGCATTTTATCTACGGTGATGGTAGCGGTAGCGCACACCGTATTCTTACAGGCCCTGTCGCTTTCAGCTCTCACCGCATAAGTGGTGGTTTCTGTAGGCTGAACGGTAATGCTGGTACCGGTACCAATGGAAGCGCCGACGCCGCAATTGTCTTTATACCATACCCAGTCCGCATTTGAGCCGAGTGTACCGCCTCTTGCGGTGAGTGTAACGGTCTGGCCTTCGCAGATCCTGCTGGGGGTTATTTCAATCCATGCGGGGATGGATAATGATTCAAGTGTTGTCGTGAAAGTATCTGCTTTTTCACAACCATCCGCGTTACGCATAACGATCCTGAAGCGGTATTCGCCGGCAGCCGTGGTAGGCGGATAGTTGATGGTGATCTGCCCGCCGGAGAGGGTCTGGTTGAGCTGGCTGGTAAAGCCAGGCAGCTCGTACCCGGGGATGGCGAACAGGTCATAACGGTTGGGCGCCCCGGAGACAATTGCATACTGAACTTCAAACTTGCCGGAAGCGTTACAGGCGGAAACAAGGTCTGTGATGGTGAAGTCCGGCACTGCGGCCACTCTTACTTCTATCACGTTGCTGATGGAAGTACAGGGGCCGGAAGTAACCACTCTCCTGTAATAAGTAGTAGCGGTCAATGCGCCAGGTTGATAGGTTGCCCCGGTTGCACTGCCGATGGCCGTAAAGCCGCTGGCAGCGTTGGAGCTGCTTTCCCACTGGTAGGTATAAGTGCCGGTGCCGCCGGTTACCGTGGCAGAGCCGGTAAGTGCTGCAGGCGTAGTGTTGGGCGGACAAAGCACCTGGTTTTGCTGTATCGTGTTATTCGCAACCGGGTTCCTGTTAATCAATATAACGTCGTCGGGCGTTGAAGTACAGGACCCGTTCGTAATGGTCCATGTTAAAGTGGCGGTTGTGCCGGCAGGTACGGTTACGGTAGCGTTCCTGCTATGGATATCGCTGATGGTGATCCCGGCGGGCACTACCGTCCATGTGCCTTGTGCGCCTGCGATGCCGGGCGCGGTGGCATTCATGGTGAAGGTCGCGTTGTTGCAATTGTCCTGGTCAGGGCCGGCATCGGCTGCGGCAGGCATTTGGTACACGGTCACCGTAGCGGATACGCAGGCTGAATTGCTGCACGTCATCGGGCCTTCCGCTCTTACGGAGTAAGTAGTGGTGGTTGTCGGATTCACCGTGATGCTGTTGACGCCCCTGGCTATTTCCGTGCCGGTCGTGCAATTGCCGCGGTACCATACCCACTGGCTGTTGGAGCCGAGCGTACCGCCCGTCAGCGTCAAGGTAGCCGATGCGCCAACGCAGATATTCGGCGTGGGCAGGCTGATAGTTGGGGCGGTAGATGGTGTATTGATCGTTACGGTGAAAAGCGATTCGGTGAAGCAGATATCGCCTGTCAGCGTCATTTTTTCAGCACGGATGCGGAAAGTATATACGCCCGGCGTTACGCCTGCGGGGTAGGGAACGCTGAACGTACCGCTGGTAGCGAACAGCGGCTCGTCTATGATGTTGGTGAAACCAGGCATCGGGTTGGCGCCCACTGCTTCGAGGTCGTATTGCTCGGGATCATTGGTGGAAGTCCAGGGCAGGTCAAAGCGGCCGGAACCGTCTTTACATTCTGCGATATTCGAAGCTACCGCGATGGTTGGCGGCGCTGCGTAATCAAGCGAGATGTCCACATACCTGGGCGGACAGGCGGAACCCGGCCGGTTCTTCACCACGGTCCAGCGGAGCACAGCGGTCTGCGGGCCGTTATTCACCGTGGCAACGGCATGCGGGTTGTGTATCTCGGCGGGATCGATGGTTACATCGCCTGAGATCACCGTCCAGGTGCCGGTCATGCTGGTATCTTTCACCGGGTCTGCATCCAGGGTAAACACATTGGTACACTGGGCGAGATCCCTGGCGGCCGCATTGGTCGTGGTTTCCACGATAAACGTTTTCTCCGCGGTGCTGATGCAGCTCGTGCCGTTCACCTGGATGGTGAGCCTAACGGTCACGGGTGTATTAAACGGCATGGTGCGGAGCGAACGGTTGTTCGGGGATAAAGGGTTCGTTACCACCAGTGTAGCACCGTTGCTGGGGCCTACGAAAGACCAGGTTACGGTCTGCGGAGGATTGGCAGATGTGCTGACAGTGTTTGTGGGCCTAAGATTGATATTGGTGAGCACCACGTCGGAGCAATAGCTGGTACTGCCGTCTATGCCGGCGGGCGTAACCACCGCGCCGGTGATCTTCACGGAATCTCTCACGGTACACTGCCCGTTCTGGATGTTCACTTTATATTCCTGTGTGCTGGCGTTGGAAGGAGCCGTAATGTTGATGGTCTGCGTGTGCAGGTTACCCGGCTGCCAGGTAATGTTATAACCGGCATTGGCCGCGCCGGCATCCAGCGTCACGGGCGAGTTCACGCAAAGCAGCTGATCCGGCCCCAGTTCCACCACAGGCGGCTGGTCCACGGTAATAACGATGCTGTCCTGCTTGGTACACACGCGGGGCTGGCCGTTTACGTATGCGCCATATTGTATGCTGCCCGTTACGTAATATTTACTTGTAACGCTGGGACTGATCAGTATCTGGTTCTTCGGCTGCAGGCCGGGCCCCGGCCATGGTAATATATCCGGCCCTGCCCAGGTAAAGGTCTCGTAACCGACGACGCCCGGGGCTTCCAGCGGTGTGGCCGTTAATATGGTCGAGTCTCCGCGGCACAAAACGTCCCTCGTCGCATTGATGGTTGGCAGTTCGGCCACAGAGATCGTTACGCGGTTGGATGGCGTATAACATTGGTTGGCGGCAAGGTTGCCCTGTTCAATTACCATCAGCTGGTACCTGATCACGTCTCTCTCCTTTAACACGCCGGGCCCGATGTGCAGCACAGGCGTGTTTACACCGGTATAACCGGCCTCGGTGATGGTAGTATAGGGAGCGCCGTTCTTGCTGTATTCCCAGCGGTAAACCGGGTTGGTGAAGTAGTCCGCCGGCTGGATAACGGAAGTAACGTTCAGTTCGGCGCCGGGGCACACCTGGTCTTCTTCCACACCCAAACCATCGATATAGGAATAGATCTTGGGCGCGCAGAATACGAACTCGATATCATCCACCGCAATGTCGTTACCACAACCGCCGGGGTTGTTGTTCCTGATCTCAACATACACGTTCGTTTCGCCGGGACCTAAAGTTACGGTGCCGCCAAATTGTTGCCAGCCGGTCATCCGCTGGTTCCCGCCGTTATTGATGGAAAGGTCCATCGATACGTCGTTGGTATTGAACTGGCCGATAATACTATTATCGGCTGCATTTCTTACAATAAAAGTAACTCCCGCATATTGGTATGGGTCATCCCAGTTTTCACAGACATTATTTAAAACACCAAGAGAGTTAAGGTTGATGAACCATGCGGAGAAGTTGTATTTCGCGCCGGGGCACAAACCTGTAACAAGCCTGCTGTAGAAGAGGCGGGGTTCTTCAGAAGAGTTCGCGATCAGCATACCGCCATTACCATCGTTGGTATGGTCAAATATATCGCCCCATTCGTTTTTACCACCAATCCTTGCACTGTAGTGAATGGAATAAAAGTCATCCCTCAGTTCTCCGTCGCCGTCGAAAGTATACCCGATGGTGGCGGGAGGAGGTAGAGCGCGGGGCGCTTCATTGGTGGCAAATGTGCCGAAAGTTTCCTTGAAGTTGGTAGACGGGGTGAAGGTGCCTTCGCAAACGTCCATGGAGCAATCTTCTGACACAAATGTCTTGGTGACCTCCGTGTAGGTGGTTCCTATATATAGCCTTGCCCTGACGGTGTATGTCCCTATCTGGTTAACGTTGAAGGTAATAGACTCGCTGTTATTGGCAATCCACCGTACCAGCGGGCTGGCTCCCCGTGGGCGGCTGTAAACAAAGTTCGTTGCGTTGGGCAGGGTAATGGTCCATCTTACGCTGTCCACAGCGGTTTTATTATTCCCGTTCCAGTCGCCGCCTATGGCGTCCTGCAGCCAGGCATGCATGGATGCATATGCGCCGGAGCAGACGGTCTGCGGAGCGGTCATATAAGGACGTCTCCTGTTGTCGCTGAAGGATTGTGCCGAAGCCCAGAGGCCCGTGAATAAAAACAGTATAAGGAGTAGAATTCTTCTCATTGTAGCAAACAATTAAGTGAAACAAGGTCCGATGCAGGTGATAGGCTGCAGGCGGCGGTTATTTCCGGGAGGCCGGAGGCACCGTTTTACTGGAAATTGTTTGAGACAATAAGATGTGCCGGATGCTGCACACAGGTACATAGGTGTAAAGGATCGTTTTCATAGGCTTCGGTTATTCGTATTCGGTCTTTTCAATAGGTTGTATGGATAAATTCGGCTTATTTGAAATTAAAATTAATGATAATATAGAGAAATCAAAAATATGAATTTATCACAGGCAGGCAAAAAAACAGTTATATGATGTTTATATTGTATGAGTGATTTGAAATTCAAGCCGTTAAAACCGTGGAAAATTTGTTAACTTTTTTTGAGGAATCGGGGAGGGGTTTCAATTTTTTTTGACAGAATATGTTATTTTTAAAATAATTACCTACCTTTGCAGACCAAATTCGTAGTAAGATGCCTAAAGTAAAGACTCATAGCCGTGCGAAGAAGACGTTTACGGTGACCGGCAGCGGCGCTATCAAACGCCCGAACGCTTATAAAAGTCACTTGTTGACTAAAAAGTCCAACAAAAGAAAACGTTCTCTGAGAGGAAGTAGCCTGGTGGCTGACGCCAATCTGAACCTGGTGAAGCGTATGCTCGTACTTCGCTAATTGAATCCAATTTATTAAACAAGTTTTAAAAAGCATAACATGCCTCGTTCAGTAAACGCAGTTGCGTCCAGAGCCAGAAGGAAAAAGATCTTAAAACAAGCCAAAGGCTTCTATGGTAAACGTAAAAACGTATATACCGTAGCGAAGAACGTTCTGGAAAAAGGCCTTACCTATAGCTACGTAGGCCGCAAACTGAAGAAAAGAGAATACCGCACCTTGTGGATCGCCCGTATTAACGCTGCGGCCCGCGCTGAAGGAATGACTTACTCCCAGTTCATTCATAAATTGTCAGAAAAACACATCGGCCTGAACAGGAAAGTACTGGCAGACCTGGCAATGAACGAACCTGAAACATTCAAAAGCCTCATCGCTTCTGTAAAATAAGTACTTATTCTCTCTAAATAAGTAAACCGGTTACCAACAGTAGCCGGTTTTTTTGTGCCTATAACCTTTCTACATTAAAACATTGAAAATCAGTTATAAATACCAATTGTGTAAAATACCCCTTAAATCAATAGGGCTCACCCACAGCCAGTTTATCCCAATTGCGTAAAACGCAACTTAAAGCTGGAACACCCTGTAATGCGGCTCCCAAACCGCCTCCGGCCATTGACACTTCTCAAAGATCCCCACCACAGCCGAACCGCTGCCGCTCATCGTGGCATACACTGCCCCGGCCCTGTACATCTTCTCTTTAATATTCCGGATAGCCGGGTATTCGCTGAACACCGGCCCCTCGAAGTCATTCGTCAACACACCCTTCCAGCTCCGCACATCTTTCCAGTCCACCTCCCTCAGGCTCACGGCAGGCTGCCCGGGAGTAAGCCGGCCGAAAGCCCAGCCCGTATTCACATGTATCCCCGGGTGCACCAGCAGGAAAGAATAACCGGACAAGTCCACGTCCCAGGGCTCCATGATTTCCCCGCGCCCCGTAGCAAAACAGGGCCGGTTCCGGATGAAGAAAGGACAATCGCTGCCCAGGCGGGCTGCATATGCTTCCAGTTTTTCTTCGGGCAAACCCAGGTTGTATTTGGCATTCAATAGTTTAAGCGCAAAGGCTCCGTCTGCCGAGCCGCCGCCGAGGCCGGCGCCAATGGGAATGTGTTTGTGCAGGTGTATATGCACCGGCGGTAATTGCGGGTAGTCTGTTTTAAGAAGGGAATAGGCTTTGTTGCAAAGATTATCTGTCGCATCGCCGGGAATCTCGAGGCCGCTGTGGGAAAAGATGTTCTCTTCCGCGGTGATCACTTCCAGCGCGTCTTCCAGGGGCAGTGGATAAAATACTGTTTCCAGGTCATGGAAGCCGTCGTCCCGCCTGCGCAGGATATGCAAACCCAGGTTGATCTTACAATTGGGGAAAAGGATCACTATGTACTATTTACTTTTACGGCTGTTGATCTCGTCGCGGATGGCAATGGCGCGGATATAATCTTCCTGCTCCAATACCTCCTGCAAAAGGGTGTTCAGCTCCTCCAGGTTGAGGGCCTTGAGATCATCTTCCGCGCCTTTCTCATGCTCCGAAATACTGGGGCTGCCGGAAGCTTTGGTAGTTTTCTTACCCGCAGGGTCATCCAGCAGGATGCCCGCGCTGTTAAGGATATTCTCGTATGTGTAGATCGGGCAGCCAAACCGCACCGCCAGCGCCAGGGCATCAGATGTACGGGAGTCTATCTCGATCGTATCGTCGTTATTGGAACAGATCAGCTTGGAATAAAAAATACCTTCCTGTAAATTGCTGATAATTACTTCGTGTAACTCAACATTGAATGCATTCATGAAATTTTTCATGAGATCGTGGGTCAACGGCCTGCTGGGCTGCATTTTTTCCAGCGCTACTGCAATGGCTTGAGCTTCAAACCCGCCTATCACGATCGGCAGACGTCTTAGTCCGTTCACCTCTCCCAGTACCACGGCATACGAATGGGTCTGTGTAATGCTATGCGACAAAGCAACTATTTCCAATTCTATTTTTCTCATACTGTCATTACGCGTAAGCGCTTCACGTTTATACTGTGTAAGACGTGAAGTTAGAAAAATATTCGATATCTAAAAAGCATTGGCTGCTGAAGAATAACGCTGTCCGGTAGCTGACCGCCCCGAACCCGCTCCCCAGCAGCCGGCTGATTATAATTAATTCCCTTTATATTTCTTTACAGCTTCGGTCAGTTTAGGCACCACCTCGAAAGCGTCGCCCACCACGCCATAGTCCGCAGCCTTAAAGAAAGGCGCTTCCGGGTCTTTGTTGATCACCACGATCACCTTGCTCCCGTTTACCCCCGCCAGGTGCTGGATAGCACCTGAAATACCGATCGCCACATACAGGTTGGGCCTTACGGTAAAGCCGGTTTGCCCCACATGCTCGTGGTGCGGGCGCCAGTTCGCATCGGCTACGGGACGGCTGCAGGCGGTGGCTGCGCCCAGGGCATGCGCCAGGTTTTCCACCAGGCCCCAGTTCTCAGGACCTTTCAGGCCCCGGCCGCCGCTTACCACGATCTCCGCTTCGGTAAGGGGCACTTCGCCGCTCACGGTTTCTACTTTCACCACTTTCACTTTAAAGTCCGCGTCGCTGAGCGCAGGCGCAAAAGCCTCCACTGTAGCGGTTCCGCTGCCGGCTTCCAGGGCAAAGGTATTGGGCAGCACGGAAACGATCTTTTTGGGAGAGGAGATATTTACGTTGGCAAATGCTTTGCCGGAAAACACGTTCTTCTTCACCACGAAACCTGCCGAAGTATCAGGCAGGGCAATAGCGCCCGCTACCAGGCCGGCTTTCAGGCGGGCAGACAGCTGCGGCGCAATGGCTTTGCCGGAAAAGTTGTGGGAGAACACGATCACATCCGCATTTTCTTTCGCAACGGCTTCCGCTACGATCTTAGCGCCCACGCCGGTTTCCAGCTCGTTCAGCCGCGCGTCGGCCACATGCAGCACTTTCGTGGCGCCATACCGGCCCAGGGAGGCCAGTTCTTCGGCGCTTACTTCGCCCAGTACAAGGGCGGTAGCCTGTGTACCCAGCTGCTGCGCTACTTTAGCGCCGTATTGTACGGCCTCCAGCGCGGATTTTTTGATGTTACCCTGAAATTGATCGGCAAATATTAAAACAGACATTGTTACTCGTTTTTTTAATGAGAGACTCAGATCACTTTGGCTTCTTCATGCAGCAGCTTCACCAGCTCCTCCATGCTGTCCGGCTGGATCATTTTCACGCCGGCCTTTGCGGGCGGCAGTTCGAAAGACACTACGCTGGTAAGCGCATCCACCGGTACCGGCGCGATTACTTTCAACGGTTTGGTGCGGGCCGCCATAATGCCGCGCATGTTCGGGATGCGTGCCTCCGCCATGCCTTTCTGGGCGGAAACAGCCACGGGAAGGCTCACTTCAACGGTTTCTTCGCCGCCTTCGATCTCGCGCACCAGCGTAGCCGTAGCGCCATTCAGGTCCAGCTTTGAAGCGATGGAAACAAAGGGGATGCCCACCAGTTCGGCAACCATGCCGCCGATAGACGATCCGTTATAATCGATGGTCTCTTTACCGGTAAAGATCAGGTCGTAATTCTCCTGCTTTGCGTGCGCCGCTATCTGCGAAGCGATGTAATAACTGTCATGGCTATCCGCATCCACCCTGAATGCCTCGTCGCCGCCAAGGGCAAGCGCCTTGCGGATCACAGGCTCGGTATCAGCTCCGCCCACGGTGATCAGGTGCACGGTGGCATTCAGCGTCTCCTTCAGCTCAAGGGCCCTCACCAGCGCATACCATTCGTCGTATGGATTGATGATGAACTGCACACCCGCTTCACTGAATTTCGTGTTGTTGTCTGTGAAAGCTATTTTTGCAGTGGTGTCGGGCGTTTTACTGATACATACTAATATCTTCATATCCGTATACTGGTTTTTATTGAAAAATACAGTGTGTACAAATATATGGGATTTAGCAATCTGGCAATCAGTGACGCTCGTCAGCTTTTAAAAATAGCATCTTTGCAAATGGACAGAATCGCACAATTGAAGGCATTCCTGGCGGAAAGCCCGGCAGACAGCTTCCTGCGGCATGCGCTGGCGCTGGAATATATCAAGATCAATGACGACCGGAGCGCCCGGGAAGCGTTCGAGGCCCTGCTGGCCAACGATCCCAAATATGTTGGCTCTTATTATCACCTGGGCAAACTGCTGGAAAGGCTCGGCGAGCAGCACGCCGCTATCGCTGCTTATGAAAAGGGCATGGAGGTGGCCCGCGAAGTGAGGGACATGCACGCTTATAACGAATTGCAGGCCGCGCGCGAAGACCTCTAAAACAATACACAATGATTGAGAGGCTACAGGAATTTATCAGGAAGGAAAAGATCTTCAACCCGGGAGACGGGCTGCTGCTGGCCGTTAGCGGCGGGCTGGACTCATCCGTGCTTTGCTATTTGCTCATTAATGCCGGCTGGAAGGCGGAGATCGCGCATTGCAATTTCCAGCTGAGAGGAGAGGAGAGCAGGCGAGACGAGGCTTTTGTGCGTTCGCTGGGTAAAAAATACCAGGCGCCTGTGCACGTCACTGCATTCGATACCGCTGCTTATGCGGAACAGCATAAACTATCCACCCAGGTAGCCGCCCGCGAACTGCGGTATGCCTGGCTGGAACAGCTGAGGGCGGAACGGGGCCTGGCAGCGGTTGTTACCGCACATCACATGCAGGACAACGTGGAAACGCTTTGGATGAATCTTTCCAAAGGCACCGGCATGGCGGGTTTGCACGGTATCCTTCCCCTGCAGGGCCGCATTGCAAGGCCATTGCTGTTTGCCACCCGCGAGGAGATCGCAGCGTATGCAGCGGCAGAAGGGCTGGATTACGTGGAAGACAGTTCAAATATAACTGATAAGTATACACGAAATTATTTCCGCCATCACATCCTGCCGCCGCTCCGTGATATCTATCCGGATGTGGTGAAACAAACGGGCACTTCCATTGCGCGTTTCCGCGAAGCGGAAGAACTTTACCAGCAGGCGCTGGACGTTCATAAAAAGAAACTGCTAGTGCAGAAAGGGCAGGAATTCTTCATCCCGCTTACCCGCTTCAGCCAGGCCAAACCACTGGCCACGATTGCATATGAACTGCTGAAACCCTTCAACTGCAGCGCCGGACAGGCCTTGCAGGTAATAGCCCTGCTGGATGCAGAGCCGGGGAAATATATCAGCACCGGCACACACCGCATCGTGCGCGACAGGAAATGGTTCATCATCACCCCGCTGAACACTGCCGAAGCCAGTTATTTTATCATCGAAGAAGGGCAGGACCTGCTGCAGCTGCCCGGGCTGCAATTCAGTTTCCGCGAAGCGGCGAACAGCGCGCACGCGATTAGCGCGGACCCGCTGGTGGCTTGCATAGACAAAGCTGCGCTGCAATACCCGCTTATGCTCCGCAAATGGAAGCAGGGGGATTATTTTTACCCGCTGGGCATGGTCCGCAAAAAGAAGCTCAGCCGCTTTTTCATCGACCAGAAGCTTTCATTGCCGCAGAAAGAAAAGGTCTGGGTGCTGGAATCAGGTAAAAAGATCGTGTGGGTGGCGGGCATGCGGATAGACAACCGGTTCCGCATAACGGAAAAAACCCGGAAGGTGCTGCGCATCACGATGACGGAAGCGGCTGTTTAGAACGGCAATCTTGTGAGTTGTTCAAGAAAATATTTGGCAAGTTCGGGCTTCATAACAATTGGGAATACAAGCCCCAGCACCGCACCCCAGAAGTGTGCATCATGGTTAATGCCATCCCCACCACGTTTGGACATGTATGCAGAATAGATGAGGAACAAAACTGCGTAGAGTATAGCCCACACCTTAATAAAAAAAACATAAATTGGTGCCCATGGAGCGAATAAAACAGAAGAGAAAAGAACGGCTGATACGGCTCCGGAAGCCCCTATGGCACGATATCCGTATACGTCCTTGTATTTGAAATACGTTGAAACATCGGGTAGTACCAATCCCAGCACATACAACAGCACAAAATAAATCTTTCCTCCCATATACGCCTGCATGTAACCTTCCGCAATGGTTCCGAAAAAATACAGCGTAAACATATTAAAAAACAGGTGCATGAAATCCGCATGCACGAAGCCGGAAGTGATATAACGGTAATACTGGCGTTCATTGTTCACTTTATAGGGCCAGAAACTCAGCTTGTCTACTTGCTCGGGACGGTTAAAAGAGGTGATAGATACAAGGCAGGTGATAACGATGATGGCTATGGTAAAGGTCATAAATTCTTCTGTTAAGCTGTAAAAATAATCATTGATGGTGATATTTCTCGTTATTGAGTACGGTATAGGCCCGGTAAAGCTGCTCGGTTACGATCAGGCGCACGATCTGGTGAGGAAAGGTGAGCGCTGAAAGCGACATTTTGGTTTGCGCCCGTTGCAGCAATGCTTCATCCAGCCCGAAAGCGCCGCCGATCAGCACGATCAGCTGGCGGGTGCCGGCATTTTCCCGCTGTTGCAGGAATTCTGACAACTGCAGCGTGCTCATACTTTTACCGCGCTCATCCAGCGCCAGGAGGTAGTCTGCCGGCTGCAGCATATCCAGCACCAGTTTCCCTTCCGCTTTTTTCAGTTCAGGGATAGAAAGGCTGGCCGCCTGCTTTACAGTAGGGATCAGTTTTATGCTGAAATCTGTATAATGCTGTAATCTTTTCTGGAATATTTTTATGCCTTCGTTGATGTACGCATCATTTTCTTTTCCAATGCTCCAAAGCTGTATTTTCACGGGTTTCAGCGGTTTAAATGTTAGTTCAAAAATAAATGGAAAAAGGCGGATGCAGAAAAAAAGCAGTGAAAGATTTGCAGAAATAAAAATTCTCCATACATTTGCATCCCGTTCAACATTAGAACAACGGCTCTGTAGCTCAACTGAATAGAGCATCTGACTACGGATCAGAAGGTTTCAGGTTTGAATCCTGACAGAGTCACAAAGCAAGTCTTCTACGAATGAGCAACCCGGCACACGAATCGTTTGCCGGGTTTTTTCTTTTTATCATAGGAAGAATTTGAATATGATTTTTTTATTGCTCTTTATGGTTTTTATAGAAAATATCCCTACTTTTGCTACCCGTTCAAAACAACAATGGCTTTGTAGCTCAACTGAATAGAGCATCTGACTACGGATCAGAAGGTTTCAGGTTTGAATCCTGACAGAGTCACAAAACCGGAAGTCCAACCAGGCTTCCGTTTTTTTCTTTCCTGTCGTAAACGGATTGCTCCTGTGTAAGTCCCTTTGTAAGGTTCCCAAAATTCGCCCATGGGGATTAGAGAAAAACCTCTAATTTAAATGGTGCAACTATGAAAAAAGCACGAATAACTGTGTGAAGGTTAGGATGGCATGATTAAATAACCGAACTTAGTGATTGATAATTCTATTTCAGTTAAACCCAATTTTATGCAAGCACTACAATCTTATCAATTTGTTGAGCTTTCCCAGAGTGAACTGATCAATATCAGTGGGGGAGGAGAATTTGAATGTTTATGTGATTTTGTGCCAGGCTCACTATCCGCTTCACTCGCATTAGGTGGACAGGACTTTACGCTAACGCCAAACGATTATGTGCTCAAAGTAACTGATGAGGGCGTAAGCGTTTGTATAACCGGATTTCTGGGGTTGAATATACCACTGCCAGCCGGCCCATTGTGGAAACTTTAAAATAACGTGTTGTACGCAGCTTATCGTACAACCTCAGCGCAATGAAGCGTACAAAACATAGGCTCATCTTTCATCTTGCCGCTTTCGGCATATGCCTGTTATCCGCATTGCCCGGAGCTGATGCACAACCGCGGAGCGATGTTATAAAAGACCGCGACGGCAACAGCTATCCCGTTAAAATAATGCCCGACAATAAAAAATGGATGACGGCCAATCTCAACCTCCGTGTCCCCGGCTCATATTGTTATGAGAACGCAGAGCAGAAATGTGGGGAATATGGCCGCCTGTACACCTGGACGATTGCACAGGAGGTATGCCGGTCGCTGGGCGAAGGCTGGCGCCTGCCTGCCAATGATGAATGGCGGCAACTAGGCAAATCATTTGGCGGCGTCCGCGATGATTCGGACGACGGCGGCAAAGCAGCTTACCAGGCGCTGATAACCGGCGGCACATCGGGATTTAATATTACTTACGGCGGGGGAAGGGATCCCTCCGGCAATTATGCCCGCGGCGGCGATCATGGTTTTTACTGGACGGCCACCGAAAGTGATTCCGCACATGCATGGTTCTACAACTTCGGCAGGAACGGCAAAATAATGAACCGCCATCACGATGGCGAAAAGACCGAAGCCTTCTCCGTGCGCTGCATCAGTGACCGGTGAATCGCGGGAAACCCGGCATGAATGCGCACTTATACCCAAATTCCGGCCATTTTCGCACAATCCTGATATTAATTTCATGATATTATCCCGGTTTCGTATATTGTAACCAATTACACTACAACTGTATTTTTTTAGCTCGACAACAAAGACCAGATACCAGTAACCCATATTCTATACGTGAAAACCGAGTCCCGAATAACCAGCTCAAGATGAAAAAACTAATACAACGCATACTGAACGCCGGAACAGCAGCAATAGACGACTCCAGGGCCAGGCGTTCCATAGTGATCATCAACACGCTCTCTTTATTGACAGGCATCCTGATCGCCGTCGTAGCTACCATCCTTTACCTGTTCACGGATTCGTTGCTTATACTCATTCCGGCCATGCTGGAAATAGCCTGTTTTGCCGGTGTAATAGCCCTGAACCATTACCGCCGCCACAACATGGCCAGCCTCGCCACTTTGCTGATCCATTGCTGCTTCGGCACCTATTTCGGCTCCGTGCTCGGCAATGCCATGCCCATAGAGCTGATCACCGCATTCCTGTTCACATTCCTGATCGGCGCATCCTTCCTCGTATTCAAGAACCTGAAAGTACGCCTGGTGTCTGTTGGATGCGCCCTTTTCCTGATAGTGGCCGTGCAGGTCAACAATTACCTGCATATCGTGCAGCCTATGTACATGGTACCCGCCATGGTGCCGGTGCTGAAAATGGCCTGCTGGGTGGGTATGCTCATCCTGATGGCTTACGTCACTTTCTTTATCATCCGGCAGAATGATATGTTCCTCCGCGAAAACGAGGAACTGCTGAGCGCCCTCAAAGAAGCCAACGCCGCCAAATCCAAATTCCTCCGCGAAACCAGCCACGAGATCAGGACGCCGCTGAACGCCGTGTTCGGCATCGCGCAGCTGCTGCACAGCCGCAAACGGCAGATAGACGATCCCGAGCTGCAGCAGGACATCAACTACCTCTATGCCGCCAGCTTCCTTTCCCGCGAGATCATCAACAACGTGCTGGACATGGCCAAGATCGAAGCCGGCAAATACAGCGAACCCGTAATGGAAGCCTTCAGCCTGAAAGACAGTGCGGAAAGCTGCGTAGCGCTGAACCGTTATGTGGCCGCTACCCGCAAAGTGCGCATCCAGCTGGCCATCGATCCCAGCATCCCCGAATTCATCAGCACCGATCATATTTTCCTCACCAAGATCGTGAACAACCTGCTGAGCAACGCCGTGAAATTCGCCACACCCGGCTCTTCCGTAGACGTACGTTTTCAGCGGAAAGACCAGCAGCTGACCTGCTGCGTGAGGAACGACGGCCACCTGCGCACCGAGCAGCTGGACAAAGTGTTCCAGCCCTTCGAAGCCGAACGCAACAGCCAGGTGGAAGGCACCGGTCTTGGCCTGCAGATCACCCGCCACCTGGTGGAGCTGCTGGGCGGCCACATACTCGTGGAAAACAAAGGGGAGCAGATCCAGTTCCGCTTCACCATCCCCCTGCAGGCCGCCACAGCCGCGCCTGCCGAAGCAGGCAGCATCATGCCGAGGGCGGGAGAGTTCAATGGCTATAAAGTACTGATCATAGAAGACGATCTTTTCAGCGGCCACGTGATCCGCAAATTCCTCTCCGAAGCCGGTGCGGAAACCATCCTGGCAGACAGCGGGGAAGAAGGTCTCGCCCTGCTCGAAGATCACCACCCTGATCTCGTTATTACCGATTCGCACCTGCCCGGCATGCAGGGTAAAGACGTACTGGCGCGCCTTCGCGGTATCCCCGCATTCCGCCACCTTCCCGTGATCATCGCTTCCGGCGATGCTTTCAACGAAGCGCGTGAAGAAATGATGGCGGCCGGAGCAAACGACTATCTCGTGAAACCCTTTCTCTACGCCGATCTTCATAAACTGCTGGAAAAATACCTGCCCGCCCGTTTTAAGCAGGTGGCCGGATAAGCCCATCCCGCGCAATATTCACCCCATTTGCCGCTAAATTGATTAATTTTAGTGAGGACAGTCTTATTCTCACCCTGAGTTAATCAATTTTATGATCTACCTATGTAAATCGGCAGTAACCGCTTCTGTAAGGGAGCTCTACATTATTTGGCGCTTTATCAACAACGACATCTGGGACACGGTGATCCCCTGCCTCATTACCTTCATCAGCGCCTGGGTCTACCACAGCAAGCCGGTAGACGATTTCCCGCTGTACTTCCTGTTTTCCGTGCTCTACACCATTCTCTACATCCTCACTTTCTGCATCGCCAACCAGGTGAATTCAGTCGAAGAAGACCGCATTAATAAGCCAGACAGGCCGCTGGTGCAGGGTTTGGTGACCGAAGCCGAAACAAAAAGGCGCTTCGTGGCTTACAGCATCCTTTTCCTGATCGTGGCCATATGCCTGCAATTGCTCTTGCTGGCCATTGCGTGGATGATCGTTACGCAGATGCTGTGCAAATGGGGTTGCAGCAATCACTGGTTTACCAAGAACGTGGTGTGCATATCTCTCGGCACCGTTACGCTGCTGGCCGCGGAATGGAATATCGTGGGGCCTGTGAATGGCAATGTATGGGCCTACATTATCGTGATCAGCCTGTGGGCCGGGCTGGGCCTGCCTTTGCAGGATATGCGCGACCAGGTGGGCGACCGCATTATGGGGCGTAAAACGCTGCCGCTTTCCGTGGGCGACACCACTGCGAGAATACTGCTGAGCGCCTATTTTTTCCTGTTCTCACCGCTGGTCTATTTCTGCATCCTGCTTACGCAAACGGGCGTACAGGAAATATTCGCCAGCCGCCTGCTCACCGGTATCGTGATCGTGGAAGTGCTGTGGCATTGGGCCGTGGCGCTACGTTTGTGGATGTATAAATCGCCAAAAGCGGACGATAAGACCTATCACTGGTTCGTTTACCTGTTCATCGTTACCATCCCGCTCATTTGTTTTTTATAAAGCGAAACGGGCCGGTCTTCCATGAAGCCGGCCCGTTGCTGTCTGCTGTTTCCTTTATCAGGCATGAGCTGCCGCCCGCTTACGGGTGGCGCGTTTGGCGGTGGATTTTTTAGTGCCTGCTTTTTTCGTGGCGGCTTTACGCGTGGCCCGTTTAGGGGAAGCACGTTTAGTAGCTGCCTTACGGGTACCGCGTTTGGCGGTGGCCTTCTTGGCGGTGGTCCTTGTTCTGCCTTTGGCGGCCGCTTTCTTTGCGCCGCCTTTCCGTGCAGCAGCTTTTTTGGCGCCGCCCTTGCGGGAAGCGGCTTTTTTGCCCGCGGCTTTCTTCGGCACTTTCGCGCCTTCTTCACGGGCTTCGCTCAAACCGATGGCGATGGCCTGCTTGCGGCTGGTCACTTTCCGGCCGCTGCGGCCGCTCTTTAATTTCCCTTCCTTCATTTCATGCATCGCCCGTTCCACCTTATCACCCGCTTTCTTTGCATACTTTGCCATAAAATGGGTTTTTAGTTATACTATTTCCCTCAAAAGCCAGACCATACAAAAAATACGGCCTCTCCAACAACGTCATGCCCCGCCATGCGCCCCGCGGATTTAGATGAAGCCGCCTTTGAAGTGAACGTGGAAAACAAGGCCCTTACCATCAGGTTGAATTTGTTTTTGTGGAAGGAATGCCACAACCATTTACCCGGAATGGTTGTTAACACTCTGATTTGACCGCCTGTGACAGCTTCAATATTGATTCAAAATTCAATAATAGGTTTGCCGCTTTGTTAATTATTTAAATATTAAGGTATGACCAGCGTAAAAGCATATGCCGCCCAGAACGCCACCGCTCCGGTTGCTCCCTGGACCTTTGAAAGAAGGGATCCCGGGCCGTTCGATGTACAGTTCGACATCCTTTACTGCGGCGTTTGCCACAGCGACCTTCACCAGATCCGCGACGAATGGGGCAATTCCATTTTCCCCATGGTGCCCGGCCACGAAATTGTAGGCAGGGTTACCAAAGTAGGGGACAAGGTAACGAAGTTCAAAGCGGGCGACCTGGCCGCGGTAGGCTGCCTGGTAGACAGCTGCCGCCATTGCGGTAACTGTAAGGACGGGCTGGAACAGTACTGCGAGAACGGTTCTTCAGGCACCTATAACTCCTATGAGCAGGACAAAAAAACGCCGACCTACGGCGGGTATTCCAGCATGATCGTGACGGACGAAAAGTTTGTATTGAAAGTATCAGACAAGCTGCCGCTGGCCAATGTAGCCCCGCTGCTGTGCGCGGGCATCACCACTTATTCCCCGCTGCGCCACTGGAAGATCGGTAAGGGGCATAAGGTAGCCGTGATCGGTCTCGGCGGGCTGGGCCACATGGCCGTAAAATTTGCCGCGTCCTTCGGTGCAGAAGTGACCATGCTAAGCACTTCTCCCAAAAAAGAAGCAGATGCCAGGGCCCTTGGCGCGCATAAGTTCGTGCTCACTTCAGACCCTGCGCAACTGAAGCCCGTACGCAATTACTTCGATTTTATTGTAGACACTGTGTCTGCCCCCCACGATTACAACATGGTTCAAAGCCTGCTGCGCACCAACGGCGTGCAGATCTGCGTAGGTGTTCCACCCACGCCGCTGGAGCTGTATGGCTTCAGCCTGATCGGCAACCGCAGGAGCATTGCCGGTTCCATGATCGGCGGCATTCCTGAAACACAGGAAATGCTGGATTACTGCGCGGAGCACAACATCGTGAGCGACGTAGAAGTGATCGATATCGATTATGTCAACGAGGCATATGAAAGAATGCTGAAAGGCGATGTAAGGTACCGCTTCGTGATAGATATGGCGACATTGAAGTAAACTCTCGCACCCAATGAATTCAGGGCCGGCTGAGCGATCAG
Organism: Chitinophaga sp. YIM B06452; assembly: GCF_039655965.1. Classification (NCBI taxonomy): domain Bacteria; kingdom Pseudomonadati; phylum Bacteroidota; class Chitinophagia; order Chitinophagales; family Chitinophagaceae; genus Chitinophaga; species Chitinophaga sp. YIM B06452. The sequence goes on from NZ_JAWLKY010000010.1 coordinate 19,143, forward strand.
GCCGGCTTTTTTGTGGATGCATGGATGCCTCATCTTCATCTTTAGCTAAAGAAAAAGCAGCTGGACGACGTACCGCCAGCTGCCCGATATTTAACCCGACTGTCAGATCAACCCGGAACTATGCAGTTTTAATCAATTTGTCAAAACCACTTTCTCCACCTGGATTTCCTGGTTGTTTGCTGTAAACGAAACAAAATAAACGCCGGCAGGAAGTCCTTCTCTTGAGAGAAACAGGTTGCCGGCACCTTTGTTTGCCGGCACATTCATTTGCTTAACGATCTTGCCCTGGAGATCATACACCAGGCATAACACCTTGGAATTGGTACCCGGAAGGTCGTACGTAATTTTTGTATCCTGGCTGAAGGGATTGGGAGCAATGGTAAAATATTTTGCCCCCGAGTTATTGTTATTGGTCCGGCCTTTCAGGTTCGATAATTCATTTTTCAAAGTCACGATCTCATTCCTCAATTCTTCCATATTTGCGGCCTGCTCTTTAAGCGCCTCGGTCAACACAGGAATGATCCCATTATAATTAACAGCATATGTGCCGTCTTCCTTTTTTATAACAACTTCCGGCAGTACTTTGGCAAGGTCCTGCGCCATAAATCCAATTTGCCGGGCGTCGTCTGCTCCAGCACTCCTGAGTTGGTCTGTTTTCCATTGATACGATTTGCCCTGTAATTTTTTAATTTTCCCAAGGGCATCGGGGATATTCCGGATATCCGTTTTCATTCTTTCATCAGATGTGGCAAAATAAGCTAGGCTCATTGTGACGCCGTTCACAGCAAGCCTTGCGGTACCGGTAGCAGGAGCTGTTGTGCTGCCTACAACAGTTAACCCGGTATAGTTAAAGCCAGTAGTCTGGTTAATACCGACGGTGGTGCCGTTATCAAATAACTGGCTGCAGCTCAGGTTCCCACCGGTGCCGGTTTTGGTAATAAAATTTGCTGTAGCGCACAGGTTCTGGATGCCCGTGCCTGTTAACGGAGACCGCCAGAGCCGTCCATTGGCGTCTATCGTAACAATGTTATTAGGAGTACCGCCTGTGGTCAACCCCTCGAATCTCACGGCTGCGGTGGTATGTAACTGGTCGGTGGGTGTTTGAGTGCCGATGCCAATACGTTTTTCCACTACCAGGATTCCTGAGCCCAAAAAGTTATTGATTGCGTATATACTTCCAATAGCAAATCCTCCATTGTTGGCCAAGCTGATCTTAGGTGTATGTTTAAAAGAATCGATCTGCGCATCAGCCAGCCCGCTGGAAGCAGTGTAGAAATACATATTCCCATTTACAAATTGCTGCATAGCTGCAGGACCATTGATACGATATCTTATATTCTCGTTATTATGGTAATCAAAATTTTGCCCCCAAAACATGTTCATTACTGCCGGTGTATTCGACGTACTGTGAATTATCAATCCGCCAAAATTTGCGTTGACATTTGAAAAAGTTGTACCAGGCTGAATCGTACTACCCGGTGGATTATAAGAACTTTGATTTAAGAAGCCCCGGATGTTAATGGCGCCTGTATTCGAATTGGTAATGGCCTGATTTGCATCTGGCCCCGTCCATTGCTGGCTAAGAGCGGTCTTTGACATCATTGATAGGGCTACAATCACAAAACTTGTAAGAATCTTTTTCATGGTTTCAGGATTTTTGTCGTTAATGTTTCTTTATACTATTGATGCCGGGTTGTGCATCGGGTTTACTGACGAATACAAAGGGTATATTTTATAGCACGTTTTACGGATACGGAAAAATACACCAAAAGGCTGAATAAAAATATTGTTCTGGCGTAAGATGTTGTTCCCTGATAGACTGGCCCCGCTGAAATAACCTGTCATACTCGTTGAATTCGGGGCCGGCTTTTTTGTGTTTTTGACGCGAATAGCTTTTTTCTTAGTTTCGCGGTGCAATTTTTATATCTATGAAGCAGTTCATCCTGTTGTTGTTCATTTTGACCGCCACGAGGGCCACCGCCCAGCCGCTCAACCCAAAACCCGCCGCGATGGCGGAATTCTCCAAAGCCATGTTGAAAGAATACCGGCGGGATAAGCCGGAATTCAAAGAAAAGCTAAGTATCCTGCTCCAGGAGCCCGGAAAACCTTTCGATCTACGGCAAATCCTGGAAGAAGCCGGGAAGGATTCTGCAATATTTGCTGCCGTGCTGGACGCTACCTTCAGGATGAACGGCGGCAGGGAAACCCAGCGCATACATATGGCGTCCATCGGCTTGTCGCTTACCCGTACGGAAGAACTGACGGAGTACGCGATGTATCTTTTTGCCCGCAAAACCAATGGGGATAAGCCCAATCCCCGCTACCCGGCTGGTTTCACCTACGGCGCCAAAAGGTTCCGCAATGCGGCGGATAACTGGTATTACATCGTGATCCTCGAAAATGGAAAGATCGAGCTGAAGCTTTATGCAGGGCCGCAGAATAAGCTGGTAAAGGACAAAGAAAAAGCGCAGGAAATTATACGCGGCACACTGGCGGGGAATAAGGTCATCACAGAAGAACCACGGTACAAAAACAAGTACTACTTCGTAGACGGGGTATTGGGCGAACGTAATCTCCTCGGGGCTTTCCTTGAATTTTTTGACAGCACGCCGGAAGGTGAATTTACCGCCGGCCAGCCGCACAGCGTATTTGAAGGGATCAATTCAGATGATCTGATCATAGCCACCGGCGGTTTTGAAAAGACTCCGCCCCAGCCAACCGACACTGCGGGCATCCATTACTTCACAGGCCCGGCGCCGACATTCAGCGGCCCCAATGATTCTCTGCCTAGCTTCCCCGGAGAGGATGCTGCATTGAGCAGATACCTGAGTAAAAACTTAAGATATCCTACCGAAGCAGGAAAGAAAGGTATTGGCGGCACCGTATATGTTTCTTTTATCGTTACCGCGGAAGGGAAAATAACCAATGTGAAGACCGTTGGGGCGCGCAAAGGTTACGGACTGGATGAAGAAGCTATCCGTATAATAAAAAAGATGCCGGATTGGAAACCCGGGATCAGCGACGGTAAGCCGGTACCGGTGCTATTCAACCTGCCTGTCCGTTTTGAGCCCAGATAATGATCTCCCGCGGTAAAGTCCGGGTAAGCCGGCATCCGTAGATTCAGGCTGATGAAGGTCTGCAGTAATGCTGATAGCTATCATACACGCCCCAACGAACCATGCCGTACCTTTGCAAAAATCCGTTTAATGAATAGTATTCAATATACAGACGCAGCCACCGCCCTGCAGCCCGTTCAATCCGGCCAGCGCGTGTTCATCCATGGCAGCGCCGCTACACCCGTGCACCTGCTGGAAGCCCTGCAGGCAAAACATACGGCGTTGAAAGATGTGGAGCTCGTGAGTATTACTTCCCTCGGCAATGTGAATTTCGACAGGCCGGAGCTGCGCGGGTCCTTCTTCTTTAATTCCCTGTTTGTTTCCGCGGCCACGCGCAGCGTGGTGAACAGTGAGGCCGGCGATTATGTGCCCGTATTCCTCAGCGAGATACCGCAGCTGTTTTACCGTAACATCCTCCCGCTTGACGTAGCGCTCATCCAGGTGTCCCCTCCGGACGCGCACGGATATGTGTCCCTGGGCACCTCCGTGGATATTGCCCGCGCCGCGGTGGAAACAGCGCGCTACGTGGTAGCACAGGTAAATCCGAAGATGCCGCGCACGCATGGAGACGGTTTCATTCACGCCAGCAAAATAAACGCGCTGGTATGGCACGAAGCGGAACTTCCGGTGGTAGATTATTCATCCGCCGCATCGCCCGCGGTGGAAAAGATCGGCAAGCATGTAGCCACATTGATAGAAGACGGCGCCACGCTGCAACTCGGCATCGGCACCATCCCCGACCAGGTGCTCCGTAACCTCACCGGGCATAAGGATCTCGGCCTGCACACCGAAATGCTGAGCGACGGCGTAATTCCCTTATTAGAGAGCGGCGTGATCAACAACAGCCGCAAAAAGCTGAACACCGGCAGATCCGTAACCGCATTTATGACCGGCACGCAAAAGTTGTATGACTTTGTGCACGACAATCCTTCCATCCGCGTGATGGACATCAGCTATGTGAACGATACTTCCGTGATCAGGCAAAACCAGAAAGTAGCGGCCATCAACAGCGCCATTGAAATAGACCTCACCGGGCAGGTATGTGCCGATTCCATTGGCACTTACCAATACTCCGGCATCGGCGGGCAAATGGATTTCATCCGCGGCGCGTCGCTGAGCCCGGGCGGCAAGCCCATCATCGCCCTGCCTTCCGTGACCGGCAAAGGCGTTTCCCGCATTACGCCATTTCTCAAAGAAGGAGCAGGGGTGGTCACCACGCGAGGGCATGTGCACTGGGTAGTAACGGAATACGGCGTGGCAGACCTGTTTGGTAAGAACCTGAAACAAAGGGCCAAAGCCCTCATCAGCCTCGCGCACCCCGACCATCGGGAAGCACTGGAAAAAGCATACCACCAGCGGTTCATAAAAGCCTGAGCATTTCCGCAAGTTCCGGGTGGCGCAGCGCTGCGGGCATGGGTAACTTGCAGGCATGAAAGAGAAGATCGAACAGGCAGACTGGACCGCCATTGCCGCGGAACTGCACGATAAAGGTTACGCAGTTGTTCCCGGGATGCTCAACCCGCTGGAATGCACAGCCCTCACTGTTGCCTACATAGACCCGCAGCTATACCGGAAAACCATTTCCATGGAACGTTACCGCTTCGGCGCAGGCGAATACAAATATTTCCGTTACCCGCTGCCGCCGCTTATTCGGCAGATCCGCGAAAATGTGTACCCGCACCTGGCGCCCATTGCCAACCGCTGGATGCAGGTGCTGGACATTCCCCGCGTTTACCCGCCTACCCACGAGGAATTATTGGAAGAATGCAGGAACGCGGGGCAGGACAAACCCACCGTGCTCATCCTGCAATACGGGCAGGGCGGCCACAACACGCTCCACCAGGACCTTTACGGCGATGTGTTCTTCCCGTTCCAGCTCGTGCTGTTCCTCTCACAACCCGGCCAGGATCATACAGGCGGAGAGTTCGTGCTCGTGGAACAGCGGCCCCGCGCACAGTCCAAGCCTATCGTGCTGCGCCCCGGCAAGGGAGACATGCTTATCTTTACCACCAATTTCCGGCCCGTTCACGGCAGCAGGGGATATTACCGCGTGAACATGAAACACGGCGTGAGCGAAGTGAAAGACGGCCACCGGTATACGCTCGGCATTATATTCCATGATGCGCAATAATTGTCAGTCCGCATGCATATCATCTCACACAGCCAGCTCAGCAGCAGCGATCTTCACGCACTCATCCGCGCGGGAAAGATAAAATTCGGCGGCAACCGCAGGCTGAAAATATATGGCACTTTACAATGCAGCTCCGGCAAGAGAATGAAGCGGGAGAACAGGGTGTTCTTCACCAGCGAAAAAATCGCTGTGGCAAGCGGCTACCGTCCCTGCGGGCATTGTATGCGGGCTGCATACAAGAAGTGGAAAGAAAGTATTTGACGGGTTAATGTTTGAATGCTGAATAGCATTGTTAATCCTGGATTGTTTGTTAATCTCTTTCGGATGGTTAAGACAATAATAACTGTGCGCGGTAACGGGCGCCTTTTTTCATGGAAAGAATTTCGTTCCTTTGAATAAAATACCAAACGGTATCTTATGAAAAAAGCTGAAGCCACCCGGCTCGCCATCCTGCAAAAAGCATTCGGGCTGATATATATCAAAGGCTACCAGGCCGCCAGCCTGGACGATATTCTCGCCACCACGGAAGTGACCAAAGGCGCGTTTTATTACCATTTCAAAAACAAAGACGAAATGGGGCTGGCCATTATCGAAGAGGTGCTGAAACCCGCCGTAACGGAGAATTACATCAAACCCATGCAACAGCCGGCCGATCCGTTGAAACTCATCTACCGCATGATGCACAGCCTGCTGATGGAAAACGAGTTCCTGAAAGTGGAATACGGCTGCCCTGCGGCCAATCTCACGCAGGAAATGGCTCCCTGGAACGAGGCTTTCAGCAAGGCTTTGGACGAGCTTACCGGCAAATGGAACGACGCGCTGGTAAAAAGTATAGAAAGAGGTAAAAAAGAAGGTTTCGTTGATAAGAAGGTAAACGCAAAGCAGGTGGCGCTGTTCGTAATGTCCGGCTACTGGGGCATCCGGAACTTTGGCAAACTGTCGGGCAGCAGGGAGGCGTACAAGCCCTACCTGAAAGCGCTGAAAGCCTACCTGGACGGGCTGGCATAATTTTTTTTATAAAAACATACCGATTAGTATGTTTTTTCTCCTACCTTTACGCCGGTTTAAAAAACAGCACAATGTACCCGGCGCTTTTATCTATTCATTCTATTGTAAGATGGCTGGTATTGCTCAGCCTTGTGTATGCCATTTACCGCGCCGCCAGGGGATATTTTTCCCACAGGCCTTTTGCCCGCGCAGATAACGCCGCCAGGCACTGGACGGCCACTTTCGCGCATATCCAGCTGCTGGTGGGCATGCTGCTGTACACGCAGAGCCCGGTGGTGAAATACTTCTGGAACAACACAAAAGCCGCCCTGCAGCAGAGGGACATCACGTTTTTCGGCGCGTTGCACCTGCCGCTGATGATGACGGCCATCGTGCTGCTCACCATCGGTTCGGCCATGGCCAAACGAAAAAAAGAAGACCGGGAAAAGTTCCGCACCATGCTGCTATGGTTCACGCTGGCGCTGAGTTTGATCCTGGTGGCCATACCCTGGCCGTTTTCTCCTTTAGCAGGCAGACCATACATCAGATAAAACATGAAACATTTATTGCAAACAAAAACGGGGCGGCTGAGGATACTCGGCGCGCTGGAAGGCCTGTCCCTGCTGGTGCTCGTATTCATCGCCGTGCCCATGAAATATTATTTCGGCAACCCTGCGGGTACAAAGCTGATCGGGCCGGTGCACGGCGCTCTCTTCCTGCTGTTTGTGTTCAACACGTTAAGTGTGGGTGTAGAGCAGCAGTGGAAATTCAGGCAGACCACCTGGAAAGTGCTGCTGGCATGCGTCATTCCTTTCGGCACGTTCTATATCGACCGGAAGATCCTGCGGAAACTGACGCCGCCGCAGGAGTGAGCTTATGGGTTGGTGAAGGAAACTGTTTGTCCCGGCAGCAATTTCAACTCCACCAGGCTGCTTTCCCTGCCTTTGGGCGTAAAGGGCAGCCTGATGCGCAGCACACCGCCTTTTTCAGCATGTACCTTTACTGAAGCCGGTTTCCCGTTTACGACGGAAGCGCTCACAAGGTAAGCGCCCTCAGCGCGGAGGTCCGTGAAACTTACTTTTTCCCAGCTTGCGGGTAATGCCGGGAATATTTCCAGCACATCGCCCTGCTGCTGCATCAGCAGTTCATGCACGCCCTGCGCGAATGCGAAGTTGCCTTCCAGCGTAAAAGGCCGGTAGGTGAAGCTTGAATACTGCCCGCCCTTCTGATCGCCGTTCAGGTGAAAACTGTTGGCCGATACAAAGTTGGACGCAAAAATGCGCAGGTGTTTCACCGCGCTGTCCGCCTCTTTGGCGCGCGCATAAATGCAGGCCATCCACGCGAAGGAATAACCCACCCATGCCCGCGTGCCCTTCTCTTCGATACGGCGCAGGCTGCGTTTGATGATCTCCGCATCTTCCGCTTTGCCAACCTGCAGCAGCGCCAGCGGGTAAATAGCCATGTATTGCGAGAAGTGGCGGTGCGAGCCGTCCAAACGCTCTCCCGGCGCAACGCTTAAGCCGTATTCATCTACGTCCAGCGCAGGCAGCTGTTTCCGGACAGCATCCCAATGAGCTGCCTCCGCAGGCTTACCCATGGCCTTGCTTGTTTCCGAGGCGGCGCCGAAAAGAAAATGTGCGAGCGAAAGATCGTAGTTCGTCCAATCCGTAAACCAGGCCCTGATGCTATTGTCGTGATACTCGGGGCTGGAACTGAGCGGCAGCCTGCGAACGCCGTTCACCTGCCGCGTGATATTTTCCAGGAACGCAGCGGATTCCTGCAACCATGGATAAACGCGGGTTTGCAGGAGCTGTTTGTTCATCGAGTATTTCCATTGCCAGTACATATGCTGGCTCACCCACGCGCCGGAAGAAGGAGAGAGGGAATACTGTATCCAGCCGCCCATGGGAATTCCCGTGATAGTGGCCACGCCCGGTACATTCAGGCCTTTTACTTTAAAATAATCCTCCGTCATCTGCCGGCTTGCGGGGCGAATGTTCCAGAGCCAATCCGTAAATGTTTCCGCTTCCTGCAAATGGTTGCCGGTGTAAGCGGGCCAATAGCTGAGCTGCGTGTTGAGATCGTTGTGGAAATCGCCTTTCCAGGGCGGGAGGTTCCCGTTATCGGCCGTCCACACCGCCTGCAGGCTGATGGCCGGCGCGCCTTTGCGGGCGGCGGCGCCCAGCTTGTACATATCGCGGTAATACTGCTTTTCGAGCAGCGTATCGGGCAGGCTCACTGCGGACTTTGACCAGAACCGTTTCCACCACGCAATATGGCTATCCCAGCCGGTGGGCTCTTTCAGCGCAGTGTTCAGCTCCGGCAGCTGCGCGGGTTTGTTGTTGCTGATCGTCCATTGCCCGATGACCTTGTTGCCCGGGAAACGTTTCCAGTTCACTTTTACTTCGTAATATTTCCCTTGTGCTGTAGGCTGGCGGTAGTGAACGCTGGTTGCTGTGCGGGTAATAGTGCCTGCGGGATAACCGAGCTTTTCCAGCCCAAGCCCCTCCACACTGTTGCTGTTGCCCCGCTGGCGGCCGGTATTGTAACCGGGAACCGTCAGTTCGGGCAGGAAAGCTTCCGTGCCGAGGTTTTCAAAAGAAAAATAACCGGTCTGCCGGCTGGCATGCACATAAAAATGCGCCGTCACACCGCTGCTGAACGTAATGGTATTCAATGCCGAGGCAAGGTCCAGCTCGTTGCGCGTAACGCTGCCGAGGTTCTCAAGGCTGAACTCCAGGCCTGCGCCAGGCAGTTTGGTAGGCCAGGGGATAGCCTCGTAAGGCTCGTCCATGGCTCGTTGCACGGTATCATATTGTTTGGCCAGCACCCGTTGTTCCACCCATTGATAAGAATATTTTTTAAGGTCAAGAACAGGGCGTTCGTCCCAGAGGTCCACCCGGTCCAGCGAAAGCCGCAGCCGGCCGGCCTTTTGCCAGACGAGCGCACCAAGCATGCCGTTGCCGAGCGGGATGGCCTCGTCCCAGCGGGAAGCCAGGGCGGGGAACACGAGGTTGTGCGAAGGTTTCAGCTGTGCAAATGCCGGGAAGCCGGCAATCACGGCCATCAAAGGCAGGATCAGTTTTTTCATACGAGGTTTTAAAGAGTAGACGTGTACTTCAAAATAACACAATTCCCCTTATTCAAATCAACAGCATTTTAACCGATATAAAGGCGATTTTAACCGGTACACTTTTAATGCTTCCCGGAGCGGCGGTAATTCTGTAATTTTGTGCCCATCATGGTGACAGATCAGGCAACTTACAACAGGAAAAAATTCCGGAACCAGGTACTTATCTTTATTATCAAGCTGGCGGTGTACCTTTCTATTGTGTATGTAAACCTCACCCAGCACAAATGGTTTGAGACCCACACCCTCGTGGCGCGCATTACCAACGCCCTTTCGATCTTCCTCGGCGCCAACCTGCTTATTTCCATCGGGTGGATCGTGATGATATCCTGGTACCTCCGCAAAAACCGCATGCAGCGGCTTACGAGAGACAACTTCGTGCTGGGCATCAACCGCATTTCCTCTGTGCTCAATACCATATTCGCGCTTATATCCATCATGGTGCTGTTTGGCGTGAATCCTTTTAATATGTTCGTCAGCGTTAGTATCGCGGCAGCGGCGTTTGCCCTGTTATCGAAAGACTACGTGACCAATATGATCAACGGGCTCATCATCATGTTCTCCGACCAGCTAAGCCTGGGCGACCAGATCAGGGTGGGGGAGTTTCGCGGAAAGGTGCTGGACATCACGCTCATCAATGTAGTGCTGCAGAACGACGACGATGACATCGTGCTGATCCCCAACAGCGTGATCTTTTCCACCATGGTGCTCAACCAGAGCAAGCAGAACATCAAAAAACTGACGATAGAATTTGAGCTGGACCTCAGGCACCAGTCCTCGCCTGACGAGCTGGAAAAAGAGCTGAAGGGCGTGCTGCGGCCGTTTTCCACCAATATCACCGAAAACAGTTTTTCACTGAAGATACTGGAGATCAAAAAAGACCTCGTGCATTACAAGGTACAGTTCCTCATCCCGCGGCCCGACAAGGAAACTGAGCGCAAGATGCGCAGGCTGCTGATCAATACCATCCTGTCTTTCTCCGGCAGGGAGGTGAATGCGCAGGAAGATTCCCTGTAGTATGCTGTATTCCATCTGGACTTATTCGTATATTACTCCTCAAAAAACAGGCAATGGAAGAATTAACCGCAGGCATCGGTTCCCGGGTGCAGCATGCGCGATTTGGGCCGGGCGTTATCATTGGCGTGAAATACGCCCAGTACGTGGTCACCTTTATGAACAGCGGCATTGAAGAGATCGACAAAACAGACCCGCTATTTGAAGTACTGTACACCGAAAACAAGACCATTGAAATAGAGACCGTCTCCCAGGTGGAAACCTCGCTGCTGAAGATGCTCCGCCTCTGGAACGGCTTCAGCGAAGTGGTGCCCATCGGCGAACGCTGGGCCGGCGGCACTTTGCTGCTGCAGCCTAAAGACCCGAACCTGAAAGGAAAAGAAGTGCCCATCGATGTGTTCTTCCACAAGATCGTGATGGTGCGCGACAGGCTGCGCGTGCTGGAGCAACAGATCAACGGGCACAAACTGCTTGGAGACGAAGACAAGGTGAACCTCCAGCAATACATCACCCGCGTATACGGATCGCTCACTACTTTCAATGTTTTGTTCCGGGATAAGGAACACTGGTTCACAGGTGAAAAAGGAGCGAAGGACGAGTGAAATAAGTGCAATATTTTGTTATTCCCGGATTATTGTATAACTTGGCACTCATCAGGTAATACTACAATTGGAAATTTTCATGCCCCGGCGAAATGCCGGGGCTTTTTTATGTCCGGAACTATAACTGCAATGGGCATACGAATATGGGAAGGCCCGTCATTGGGGGAAGGGCAACGATGCAGGGCAAAAGCCCGTCATTGTGAGGAGCTGCAGAGCCAAAGCGGGGGTGAGACGAAGCAATCTCTTTCGTTGAATTTGACATACTCCAATACTTGAAGGGAGATTGCTTCGTCGCATCTCCCGCCGCACAGAATTCCATGCCGCTCCTCGCAATGACAGTTTAGGATACGCAATGACGGACCTTTACACGTAATGACGGATTCAGAGTTGTATTGAAGAATTGGCCATATAAGCCTCCTGCGGTATGCGCCCCGCAATGGCCGCCCAGCCATCGCGGTTCCAGCGGAAATGCATGGAATGGCGGCTGTTGAAGCGGTCGAAGCGCCGGGGCCGGTACCCGTGATGGACAGACACGAAGATGATCAGCCGCTCGCCGGCCTGGGCGGCTTTCGGATCGCGGAAAACGACCTCGCCGTTGCGGATCATATATACGCCGGCAGACCGGATATCGTTCCAGGGAAAATGCCTGTTCCAGAAAGGGCAGGAGAAAAGGATGCCGCTGGCATTAAGCGTTACGGTAATAGACCGGCGGCCCAGCCTTATCACGATCATGACAGTAAGCAGCAAGGTTCCCGTAATAATGTAGGTTGGTTTCCTGGAAATAATGCCGGTAATAAAGAGCGCCAGGTTAATAACGAAAAAAAGCAGGCGCAGCAGCTGACCCGTCAGCCTGCGGCCCGCCCTGATCCGGATAGTCCGGGTAATGTTGGCCATGGGCATGCCCGTTTATAAAAACTGCGGTGCAAAAGCATGCACCGCAGCATCAGTAGGTAGTATCTATGTGTATTCAGTTAAGCAGGGGAAACGGGCGAGGGCTAGTTCTCATATTCCTCCCCGCGCAGCGTACATTCGATCTGGTGCTTAACAGGCGCGCTGAAGCCCTCCAGTTCAATGTTCGGACGCTCGTCCAGGCAGATCCTGATCTTACCGTTCTCAGTGATTAAAACGTCGTGAATAGGTTCCAGCAGGGCAAACAGCATCCTTTTGCCGCTTTCCGCGATCTGGTTCATAATGGAATCCTCAAGCTGGAAGAATTCCCGGTTTTTGTAAGAATAGGATACTTGTACCATCTGTTCGGTTTTTTCGCTAGGATATCTTGATGCCATAAAAATACTGAATTTATTAAATTGTCAAAATTTATTATGGATAATTTATATAAAAGTCATATCAATACATAGCTAAAAAGGTTTCAAACCCGCCGCAGTATTAACTTTACGCTAATAAATCAATTTTAGGGCCGAAATGTTACCACTTACCATTTATAATATTCCAGCCCCCGGTTTGCCCCTGAAACCCTTATTTTTATGCTCATATCAATTTCATAATATCCAGTATGCAATCATTTAACAGACTATTCCTGCTGCTCTGCCTGTTGGTTACCGCCGGCATGGGCGCCTACGCCCAGAACCTGAAGTGGAACACCGCCGGGGACGCATTTTACCAGGCCCGGGAAGGTGCCATCTACGCCGTTTCCGCCACCACCGGCCAGCAAACCGCGCTGGTCACCGCTGCGGAACTTACTCCTGCCGGCGCTTCCAAACCGTTGTCTACCCGCCGCTTCACCTTCACGCCCGACGAAAAGGGCCTGCTGCTGTTTACCAACACCCAAAGGGTATGGCGCTATGAAACCCGCGGCGATTACTGGTTCTACAGTCTTGCCACCAAAAAGCTCCGCCAGCTGGGCAAAGGCCTGCCGGAAGCCTCTCTCATGTTCGCCAAAATATCGCCCGACGGCACCAAGGCCGCTTACGTGAGCAGGCATAACCTGTACGTGGAAGATCTTGCCACGGGCAAGACCGACCAGCTCACCAAAGACGGCACCCGCAAGCTGATCAACGGCACCTTCGACTGGGCCTACGAAGAAGAGTTCGGCTGCCGCGACGGTTTCCGCTGGAGCCCCGACAGCAAAAGCATCGCATACTGGCAGATAGACGCCAAGAACATCCGCGACTTCCTGATGATCAACAATACCGACTCCATCTATTCCTTTACCATACCAGTAGAATATCCCAAGGCAGGGCAGAACCCATCCGCCTGTAAAGTGGGCGTGGTGAGCCTTCAGACGAAAAAGACCACCTGGATGCAGGTGCCCGGCGACCCCGTACAGCATTACATCCCGCGCATGGAATGGATCCCCGGTACCAACCGCCTCATCATCCAGCAGCTGAACCGCAAGCAGAACACCTCGCGCCTGATGGAGCTGCAAGCCGCTACAGGCAAGGCAAATACCATCTTTACCGAAACAGACAAGGCCTGGGTGGATGTAAAATCCTCCTGGGATGACGGTGACATTACCGGCTGGGACTGGCTGAACAACGGGAAGTCTTTCCTCTGGGTCAGCGAAATGGACGGCTGGCGTCATGTGTACGAGATAGATGTGGCCGGCGGGAAACACAAGCTGCTCACTCCCGGCGATTATGACGTGATCAATCTCCTGCAATACAGCGAAGCCGGCAAACAGCTTTATTTCCTGGCCTCGCCCGGCGATGCTACCGGCCAGTACCTGTTCAGGACGGACCTTTCCGGCGCAGCCGCAACGCGCGTAACGCCGAAAGACCAGCCGGGTACGCACAAATACGAGATTTCCCCGAACGGCAAAGTGGCGGGCCATTCCTATGAAAGCCACCTGCTGAGCCCTGCCGCGGAATTCGTTTCCCTGCCTGATCATCAGAGCATTTCCGGGAAAGACTTTACCGCGGAAGCCGCCAACGCCGCCAAAAGGCCGGATAATACCAGCTACTTCCAGGTGACCACTGCAGACGGCGTTACCCTCGATGCCTGGATGAGCAAACCCGACAACTTCGACTCCACCAAAAAATACCCCGTTGTATTTTTTGTATATGGCGAGCCCGCATCTTTCAAGATCACAGACAGCTGGGGCGCCACCAATAATTTCCTCTACGAAGGCGATATGGGCAAAGACGGCTACATCTATATTTCGCTGGACAACCGCGGCACGCCTGCGCCTAAAGGCCGCGAGTGGCGCAAAAGCATCTACCGCAAAGTAGGGCTCATCAACGCCCGCGACCAGGCCATGGGCGCTAAAGAAATACTCAAGCTGCCTTACGTGGACAAAGACCGCATCGCAGTATGGGGCTGGAGCGGCGGCGGTTCCATGACGCTCAACCTGCTGTTCCAATACCCCGAGATCTACCAGACCGGCATTGCCATTGCGGCGGTGGCCAACGAGCTTACCTACGACAATATCTACCAGGAACGTTATATGGGCCTGCCTTCCGAGAACAGGGAAGATTTTATCGCCGGGTCGCCGATCACCCACGCTAAAAATCTCCGCGGCAAACTGCTGTATATCCATGGCACGGGAGACGATAACGTGCATTACCAGAACGCGGAAATGCTGATCAATGAACTGATCAAACACAAGAAGATCTTCCAGATGATGGCCTACCCGAACCGTACCCACGGCATTTATGAAGGGGAGGGCACTTCAGAGCATTTATCCGCCCTGTACACGCAGTTCCTGAAAGAGAACTGTCCCCCTGGCGCGAAATAGACCATTGTATATAATATCACGAGGGCTGACCAGTATCATGACCGGTCAGCCCTTCATTATTTTCCTTTTTCAGAAATTCGCCCTTACTTTGCGCATCCAACAATACCGCAACATGTTAAAATCCTCCGTTTCAGGCATTATTGCAGCAGTGATCGTTATTATCAGCGCCTTTCTTCCATGGATCAGCGTGCATGTGGACGGGCAGCACCTGGTATTCAGCGGCCTGCAGAGCGAAGGTTCCAGCTTCGGCGAGCCCGGCAAGCTGAGCATCGCGGTATCTGTGCTCGCTATCATCTTCTTTCTCATCCGCAAAGCCTGGAGCCCGCGCGTCAACCTCTTTGTCAGCGCTTTCCTTGCCGCATGGGCTTTCCGTAACATGCTGCTTTTTTCCCGTTGTGAAATGGGTATCTGCCCGGAACAGCAAATTGGTTTGTGGCTAAGCCTTATTGCCGCGCTGGCAGTATTTGGCTGCGTGCTGTGGAACTGGAAGAACCTGGTGAAGTAAGCAGGCCTGGTGCCGTCAGGACATCAATACATATAAATTTTTCTAAATCGATTTGCTACGGTTCCCTTACGGTATCCCTACTAAAGCCCTACTAAAGCCTTACGGTTAGTATACGGTTAGAACGCTTTTACCCCGCTTTTTGAACGCCTTTCCTCTGCTGTTACAATATGAAACGATCGGGTCTCGATTGGAACCAGATCGGGTCTGGATCGGGTCACGATCGGAATTAGCCCTTAAATAAACGAAGAGATCAGGTAAGAGACCAGCACCACCGCGCCACCGGTGAGGAGGTACCGCATGGTCATGCGAACGGTGCCCTGCCCCGTAATGCGGGATTTCAGCAGGGCAAATAATATGAGGAATATAACACTGATTGTCAGGCTGATGCGCGAAGCTGCCGGGAAATTCTCCTGAAACAAATACGGCAGGAATACCAGGCAACCGCCGAGGAAGAAAAATACTCCCGTGGCCACCATGCTCCTGATCGCATGCAGGGTGCCGTAGGAGCGGAGCGTTACTTTTTCGGATTGAAGGGTCTGTTCCCAAACCTGCTGATCCTTCTGCATTTCATCGGCAATGTGAGCGATGGTGGTTTCAGAAATGTCCAGCTTTTCCAGTTTGCTTTTTTCTTCAGGGCTCATCAGTCCATCGTCGCCATCCCCGCGGTTGGCACGGAATACGGCGATCATCAGCAGCAGGGTGGCAAAACCCAGCACGAGGAAATGAATAGTATAGAACGCCTGTACCGTCAGGCTTTTGGAATAAAGCACCTGGGTTGTGAAAAGCAGCAGCAGTATCCCGTCAGGGAAGCCGATCATCATATCCGTTTTCCACCCGGAGCTCCGGATGGCTTTGCTGTTTGTACTCATTTATAAAGTTTCCAGGCTTTTTTGAATAATGCCCACGCATTCGTCGATCTGCGCAGCATCGATCACCAGCGGCGGCGCAAAACGTATCTTGTCGCCATGGGTGGGCTTGGCCAGCAGGCCGTTCTCTTTCAGCGCCAGGCATAGTTCCCAGGCTGCGTCTTCATGCGCATGTTTGATCTCTATGGCGTTCAGCAGTCCCTTGCCGCGCACCACGCTGATGTGCGGGGAGTTGAGCGCGCGGATACCGTTGCGCAGCAGTTCGCCCATTTTCGTGGCATTCTCAGCCATACGTTCGTTGCGCAGCGTTTCCAGCGCCGCCATGGCCACTTTGCAGGCCAGGGGGTTGCCGCCGTAAGTGGAGCCGTGCTCGCCCGGGTGAATGGTGAGCATGATAGGATCATCCGCCAGCACGGCCGAAACCGGCAGCATGCCGCCGGAGAGGGCTTTGCCGAGGATCAGGATATCCGGCCGCACCTGTTCGTGGTCGCAGGCCAGCATCATGCCGGTGCGGGCGAGGCCGGTCTGGATCTCGTCTGCTATAAATAACACATTGGCGTCTGTACAATATTGGCGGGCTTTGGAGAGGTATCCCTCATCGGGCACCTTTACCCCGGCTTCGCCCTGGATGGGCTCTACCATAAAACCGGCCACGTTCGGGTCCTGCAGGGCCATTTCCAGCGCGGGCAGGTTATTGAAAGGGATCACCTCGTAGCCCGGCATGTAGGGGCCGAAAGCCCTGCGGGCCACGGGGTCGGTACTGAAAGAAACGACGTTCAGTGTGCGGCCGTGAAAGTTCTCCGCGCAAACGATGATCTTCGCTTTATTTTCCGGGATGCCTTTTACGACATACCCCCAGCGGCGGCAAAGCTTCAGGGCGGTTTCCACGGCTTCCACGCCGGTATTCATCGGCAGCACTTTGTCGTAGCCGAAATAACGGGTGATATACGCCGCGAACTCTGCTAAAAGCTGGCTGTGAAAAGCTCGGGAGGTAAGGGTGAGCTGCTGCGCCTGTTCTATCAGCGCGCTGACAATCTTGGGATGGCAATGCCCCTGGTTTACAGCGGAATAGCCGGAAAGGAAATCGAAATACCGCTTACCGTCTACATCCCACACAAAAACGCCTTCGCCGCGGTTGAGCACCACGGGCAGGGGGTGATAATTGTGCGCGCCGAACTCTTCTTCCAGGGCCAGGTAATGCTGCGTCCGTTCACTGATTGTATAATTTGGTACCATGCGGTAAAGTTACTTATTCTTCAGCTGATTCACCAGCGTGATGTATTGCTCCATGGCCTCTTCTTTGGTTTTGCCTTTGAGGTTGTTCCAGGCGTCGTATTTGGCTTTGCCCACGAAGTCGAACATGTTGGCGGGGGGCTCTATATTGATGTCGCCTTCGGTGGCCTGTTTGTAGAGGGAATAGAGCTGCAGGAGAATGTCGTTATCCGGTTTGGAATCCAGTGTTTTGCTGGCCGCCACGGCCTCTTCAAATGATTGTTGCAGTGCCATGTTCTGTTTTTGCTGTTAAAAGTAAAGAAATACCCCCAAAAGCCCTTCTCCACACATAAAAGAAGAACAAAATTTAATACCTTTGCGCAAATAATGAGTTACGAATTGACAGCTGCGGATCACGAATGAAGGCCCATTGGGCCCGGGGGCTGCCGGTAGTCTTTGCTGAACGCCATTTTTACATCATTCGTTATCCGTGACTGACGGTTCGTAATTGTTTTTTATATATGAAGAATATCCGGAATTTTTGCATCATCGCCCACATCGACCATGGTAAAAGTACCCTGGCGGACCGTTTACTGGAATTTACCAAAACCATCTCTGACCGCGACATGCAGGCGCAGGTGCTGGACGATATGGACCTGGAAAGGGAAAAGGGGATCACCATCAAGAGCCACGCCATCCAGATGAGCTATAAGGCCAACAATGGCGAGCAATATATCTTTAACCTGATAGATACGCCCGGCCACGTGGACTTCTCCTACGAAGTATCCCGCGCGCTGGCCGCCTGCGAAGGCGCGCTGCTGCTGGTAGACGCCGCCCAGGGCATCCAGGCGCAAACCATTTCCAACCTGTACCTCGCCCTGGAAAACGACCTGGAGATCATCCCCGTTATCAATAAAATCGACATGGCAGGCGCCATGATCGAAGAAGTGACCGACCAGATCATTGAACTGATCGGGGTGAAAAAAGAAGACATCCTGCTGGCGTCCGGCAAGTCCGGCATCGGCATCGAAGAAATACTGGAAGCCATCGTGCACCGCATCCCTGCCCCGGAAGGCCAGCAGGACGCGCCGCTGCAGGCTTTGATATTCGACAGCGTGTTCAATTCCTTCCGCGGCATCATCGCTTATTTCCGCGTGTACAACGGCTCTATCCGCAAAGGGGACAAGATCCGATTTGTGAACACCGGCGAGGAATACGAGGCGGACGAAGTGGGCATCCTCAAGCTCGGCCTGGAGCCAAAGAACCAGGTGAACGTGGGCGATGTGGGATACATTATCACCGGCATCAAAAACGCCAAGGAAGTGAAAGTGGGCGATACCATCACCCTCGCGGCCAATCCCTGCAAAGAAGCCATCCAGGGCTTCGAAGAGGTGAAGCCGATGGTATTTGCCGGCATCTTCCCCGTGGTGACCGAAGATTTTGAAGAGCTGCGCGATTGCATGGACAAGCTCCAGCTGAACGATGCATCGCTGACCTATGAGCTGGAAACCTCCCAGGCCCTTGGGTTCGGCTTCCGTTGCGGCTTCCTCGGCATGCTGCACATGGAGATCATCCAGGAAAGGCTGGAACGCGAGTTCAACCAGACCGTGATCACCACCGTGCCCAACGTGGGTTTCAAGGCATACGATACCAAAGACAAGCTGATCATCGTGAACAATCCTTCCGAAATGCCGGACCCCACCAAGCTGGACCGCATCGAAGAACCCTGGATCCGTGCGCAGATCATCACCAAACCGGAATACATCGGTAATATCATGACGCTTTGCCTCGGCAAACGCGGCCTGCTGCTGAACCAGAGCTACCTTACCACCACCCGCGTGGAGCTGATGTTCGAGCTGCCGCTCACCGAGATCGTGTTCGACTTCTACGATAAGCTCAAGAGCCAGACGCGCGGCTACGCCTCGTTCGACTATTCACCCATCGGTTTCCGCGAAAGCGATATCGTGAAAATGGACATCCTGCTCAACGCCGAAAAAGTAGACGCCCTCAGCGCCCTTATCCACCGCAGCCGCGCGCAGGACTTCGGCCGCAAGCTTTGCGAAAAGCTGAAAGAGCTGCTGCCGCGCCAGCAATTCCTGATCGCCATACAGGCGGCCATTGGCGCGAAGATCGTGGCGAGGGAAAATATCAGCGCCATGCGTAAGGACGTAACCGCCAAATGTTACGGCGGCGACATTTCCCGCAAACGCAAGCTGCTGGAGAAACAAAAGGAAGGTAAAAAACGTATGCGCCAGATCGGCAACGTAGAAGTACCGCAGGAAGCCTTCCTGGCGGTATTGAAGCTGGATGATTAAACCGGCTCCGAAGATTCCGAAAAGACCGTCATTGCGAGGAGCGACTAGGGATGCTCTGCCGCAGGAGACGCGACGAAGCAATCTCTTCCATGGCTTGGAGTACGTTAATCCAATGTAGGAGATTACTTCGTCGCCCCGCCCGCTTTGGCTCTGCCGCTCCTCGCAATGAGGGGCTTCTCCAATAACGGTTTTATAACCAGCCATGACCCAATCCCCGGAAAATATCATCTGCTCCTGGAGCGGCGGCAAAGACAGCTGCTTCGCTTTCATGCAGGCCGTACAGCAAGGGCACAGGCCCGTCGCGCTGCTCAATATCCTGAACGAGAACGGTCGCATTTCCCGCTCCCACGGCCTTCCGCCGGCTATCCTGCAACAGCAGGCGGCCGCGCTGGGCCTTCCCATCCACCTGCAGCCTTCCACCTGGACTGATTACGAACAGCATTTCACCGCAACGCTCACTACTATACGCGAACAATACCAGGCCACCGCCGCCGTGTTTGGCGACATAGACCTGCAGCCGCACCGCGATTGGGAAGAAAAGGTCTGCGCCGCGGCAGGGCTCCGCGCTGTGTTGCCGCTCTGGCAGCTGGACCGCAAGATGCTGGTATACCGCATGCTGGAGCAGGGCGTCAAATGCCGCATCGTTTCCTGCAATGAACATTTGGGAGAAAATTTCCTGGGCCGCCAGCTGGACGATGTGCTGATCGCGGACCTCGAAGCCGCCGGGGTAGACGTTTGCGGGGAGAACGGGGAATTTCATACCGTGGTAACGGACTGCCCGCTGTTCAGCATCCCGGTGAACCTGCCCGCTTACCGTAAGGTGAAACACGAGCAATACTGGTTCCTGGACTGGGACGTAAAATAATAGGGCGAAAAGACCATCCGCTTCAAACGTAACGTGCTTACGAAAATAGAGGTAACTGTCTCCGCGAGCAGCCGCACAGATCTCAACCCTATCATCACGGAAACGGATTGGGAAAGTACAGAAACAGTTGATTTCTGATAGCATTAGGGCTGACCAAATACTGCTTCAAAATCAAATGGGGAGGTAAAAGTAGAATGATACTTTTACCTCCCCATTTATTTGTATCGGGTACTTAAGGCGTATTAAGCGTATTGTTTATCCTCTTCCTTGATGAACACGGGTTTCAGCAGTGCGTAAGCCCCGAAGAGCACGCCGCTGTAGAATACATTGCCCATGATCGTGTTGAGGAAGAAGCTGCCGAACAGTTCATTGCGGTAGAACGGCACAGCCGCCCAGTAGCAGCTCATCAGGCCGCTCAGCGTGTGCGGGTAGGTGTCGCGGAAGAGCCAGGTACCGAAGTTGGACATCAGGTAAAATACCAGCCCTGAAGCAATGGAAGCCAGGAAGATATTTCCTGCGTTCGCTTTGCGGATCCTTGTGCCGATAAAAGTGATGAGGATGAACCCGCCGTAAACGAAGAACATCTCGCCGCCATAGAAGCCCTGGATGGACGTAAATAGCTGGAAGAACAAATCACTGAGGAACAGCGCCAGGATGGGCACCACGTAAGCATACTTCTTGTCCTTCAGCACCACGCCGGCAAACAGCGCGCCCGCGCCCATGGCTGTAAAGTTATAGATAAGAAGATGGTTCGTGATCAAACGGGCCAGAACGGTAAGGAATATCAGTCCGCCGATCAGTAAAACCCTGGATAATGTTTCTTTCTTCATATATGCAAACATTTGCTTTAGCAATACAAATATAATCAATTAAGGAATAGATGCTTTAAAGATCACCAGTTCGGTATCAGCAACAATGGAATAGGCTTCGCCGTAAGCCGCAAACACGGTAGTGCCTCTTGCCAGCGGCAGCTCGGCAGACCCTACGGCTTTACCCTGACCGCTCTGCACGATCCAGATTTCCGGCGCGTTGGCAATGTGGATATAAGTTTCGCCTGTTTTAAGGAGAATGGTGCTGATCACGAAATCCGGCGCGGGCGTGGGGTAGATCCTTTCTTTGCCCTCCTGCAGGGGTTCGCCTTTCAGGATGTTCGGGTGAACGGCCTCAAAGCGCGTGTGTTTCAGCAGTTCAGCCACGTCGATGTGCTTGGGCGTAAGACCGCCGCGCAGCACGTTGTCCGAATTGGCCATCAGTTCCGCATTCTGGCCTTCCAGGTAGGCGTGGGGAATGCCGGCGTCCTGAAACACGGCTTCTCCCGGTGACACATACACGATGTTGAAGAAATAAATGGAGAAGATCCCCCGGTCCAGCCGGTTCATGCCTTCGGGGTCGTTGGCAATGGCGCGGGCCGTCCAGAAAGCGGGATCGTTCTTTTGCAGGGTACCGGCCTGGTAGGGCGGCAGCACGCGCTCCGCCAGCGGGCGCAGCATGGTGTTCACTTCTTCCTGCGGCATTTCCATCACGGTCTTGTATAAACCGAAATAACCTTCCTTTTCGTATATGCCTGCCAGTGAGCGCAGCTCGGGCACGTCCTGCAACACTTTCCTGAGCTTGTCTTCAGGCAAAAAGCCATGCAGCAGCCAGAACTCGCTGAGCGCCACCATGATCTCCGGCTTGTGGTTGGCGTCTTTATAATTGCGGTGCGGCGCATTGAGGGGAATGCCTTCCGCGTTTTCCCGCGCAAATCCTTTTTCGGCTTCGGCTTTGGTGGGGTGCACCTGGATGGAAAGCATATCTTTCACATCCAGTATCTTAAATAAATAAGGCAGTTCCCCGAAACGGTCCGCCGCCTCCTGGCCGAGAATAGCCGCTGGATCGGATGCGATATATTCGTTGAGCGGCAGGGGGGAGGCGGTTTCCAGCTGCGAAGGGGCGCTCTGGTGGGCGCCCATCCAGTATTCCGCGCTGGGCTTGTCCGTCACCGGCAGGCCGAGCAATTCAGGGATGTATTTGAATCCGCCCCAGGCGTAATGTTGTACTTTTCCTTTGAGATAGAATAATTTCGGGTCAGGCATTTTCATATTGTTGAGCTGTAAAAATATATAAATAGGATGGCTTCTCATCATACGCTGGGTAAAAAGGGGGAGGAGATCGCGGCTGATTTCCTGCGCGGTAAACAATATTCCATCCTCCATACCAACTGGAGATCGGGCAGGAAGGAAATAGACATCATTGCCATGCAGGGGCCGACGCTCGTGTTCGTGGAAGTGAAAACGCGCAGCGGCCAGCTGTTCGGCATGCCGGAAGAAGCGGTGAACGGCGTCAAGGAAGAACATATGCGCAGGGTGGCGGAATGTTATCTTGAACACTTTATGCCCCATGCCAGGGAAGTCCGCTTCGACATTATTGCCATTACATTAACAGGCAATAACCCCATGGAAATCATACATCTCGAAGATGTATTCTGAACGCTTAGGGCTTGGTTAACACCGAGTTAACAAAATCCACATATAACAGGAATTAAATAGTTGTATATTTGACCATCCAATCTTTTGACCACCTCCTGTAAAGAACCAAGATCAACCTATAAAAGGTTCTTTATGAATTGCTGGAGCTTAATTTTTTTCATCCATATGAATGTGACTGATATGCAGCAGCTGCCTGCCAACAGGGGACAGGTGCGCATACAAGTGCCCACGCTCGCTTATCAGCAGGGAACGGTGCAATGCACCATTTATGACGCGCAACAGGTGCCCGTGAGAATGATACCGCTGGAAGCAGGACACGCGCGCGGCGTATATACGTTGCAGTTAGCCACCCTTCCCGCCGGGAAATACACGGTACAGGTAAAAGGGCAGCAGCTGGATGTGAAACTGGAGCAATAACTTATTATCATATAGAGTCATCCCCCCAAACATAGATCCCCCGAAGCATTTCGGGGGACTTTGTATTTTTGGGAGCAGAATGAAAATTAATACCCGTCTACCAGCACTTCATACAGCTTCACTTTCAGCTCTTCCAGCGACACGTTCTGCGTGAGCTGGCCGTCTTTCGCGTAAGAAATGGTGGCTCTTTCTTCAGACACCACGATCGCCAGGTTGTCGCTATGCTCTGTAATGCCGACCGCCGAGCGGTGCCGCATGCCGATGCGCGTGGGCAGGTTGGGGTTTTCAGACATGGGGAGTATCACTTTCGCGGCCAGTATCTTGTTCCCGACGATGATCAGTGCGCCATCGTGCAGGGGACTGTTCTTTTCAAAAATGCTTTCCACCAGCTTGGCGCTCACGTTGCCGTCTATCGCAATGCTCGACGCGGTATCGAACTTCACGCGGTAAGTGGTGGCGATCACGATGAGCGCGCCCGTATGGCTGGCCACCATATGGCTCACGGCGGTGATCACTTCGTTGATGATATGTTCTTCTTCCTTATAGCTTTTAAAACGGTCTGGCAGGAACAGCTTGGTGAGGAAGCTGTCTTTGCTCAGGGGCGTCTTTTTCCCCAGCACCAGCAAGAACTTGCGGATCTCGGGCTGGAAGATGATGATGATCGCGATGAGCCCGATGTTGATGAAATTCTCCAGGATATTGGTCAAAATAGGCATCTGGAGCGAACGCACCAGGAAAAAGGCGGCATACACCATCAGCAGCCCCAGGAATATATTAAAGGCCAGGCTGCCTTTGAGCAGGCGGTACAGCTGGATGACGAGAAAAATAACGATCAGCAGGTCTATCACGTTCAGCCAGCGAAACTCAAATCCATAAAATTGGTATACATCCTTCATGTCGTAAAAATAAAAATATTTGTCTTAGCTAAACGTCCTGCAAAAAAGAAACGATCCGCACGGCTTCCAGGGCTTCTTTTACGTCGTGCACCCGTAAAATGGAGGCGCCTTTCTGCAAAGCAATGGTATTGACCACGGTGGTTCCGTTCAGGGCTTCCGCCGGGGTGCCGCCCAGCAGGCGGTAGATCATGCTCTTGCGGGAAACGCCGGCCAGGATGGGCGCGCCGGCCAGGTGCAGCAGTTCCAGCCTGTTGAGCAGCTGGTAGTTATGAGCCAGGGTCTTCCCGAAACCAAAACCGGGGTCGATGATCACATCCGCAATACCGGCGCGGCGGCAGGCGTCTGTTTTGTAGATAAAATAATCCAGTACTTCCTGCACTACATCCTCATACCGGGGGTTCTTTTGCATATCCGCCGGCGTGCCCTGCATGTGCATGGCAATGTAAGGCACTTTGAGGGCCGCGGCTGCGGGGATCATATCCGGGTCCATTTCCCCCGCGCTGATATCATTAATAATGGCGGCACCGGCCAGGATACATTTTTCGGCCACGGACGCATGGTAGGTATCAATGGAAAGGACCGCTTCGGGATAGTGGTTCACCAGCGCATGGATAACGGGCAGCAGGCGCTCCAGTTCTTCCGCGGCGCCTACTTCTTCAGCCCCCGGGCGGGTGCTTTGGGCGCCAAGGTCCAGCATGGCGGCGCCCGCTTCCAGCATTTCGCCGGCGCGGGCTACGATGTGCTGCAGGCTGCGGCTCCGGCTGTTGGCGTAAAAGGAATCGTCCGTGATATTAATAATACCCATCACCAGCGGCTGGGCGAGCGGTATCAACTTTCCGCGGCAGCGGATGGTAAAATCTTTGCGTAATAATGTATTTTTGAAACCCAAGCGCTAATAAGGTATTAACAATGAAGGAATACCTTCAAAGGTATCGTAAAAAATGATTAGCCTTGCCGTAATTCGAATTATAAATCCGCATTGAATGACTTATCAGCAGGTGATTGACAGCAGTAAGGAAATCTTTCTCAAAAAAACCAAAGACTACGGCACCAGCTGGCGGGTATTGCGCCCGGTGTCTATTGTAGACCAGATCTTTATCAAAGCCCAGCGCATCCGTACCATACAGGAGCTGGGCGTGCAGAAAGTGGCGGACGATATCAGCAACGAGTTCAGGGGCATTATCAATTACGGGGTGATCGCGCTCATCCAGATGGACCTTGGCGGGGATGATCCGTATACCGACCTGCCCGTTGAGACCGTGGCAAAGCTGTATGACGCGAAAATAAAATTCATCAGCGAAGTAAAGGAAGCCAAGAACCACGACTATGGCGAAGCCTGGCGCAGCATGAGCCAGGAATCGTTCGTGGACCTCATATTGACCAAGCTGCTGCGCATCAAGCAGATACTCCGCAACGACGGGAAAACCATCATTTCCGAAGGAATGGACGCTAACTATGTGGATATCGTTAATTATGCGGTGTTTGCACTTATATTGATAGAAGAAAAACAGAATAATTGATATTTTGAGACTGAAATAAAACCAACGTGTAACCGAGCCTTTAGGCGAAGTTCCATCCGACCTTTAAAAAAGACCAATGAAACCGAGCCTTTCCGGCGAGGTTCCATCAGGCCGCTAAAAAAGACTAAATTAACTGATGAAACCGATCCTGATCCTATTCCGCATCCTCGTAGGCGTGCTGTTCATTTTTTCCGGGCTGATCAAAGCCAACGACCCACTGGGCCTGAGTTATAAAATGGACGAGTTCTTTGAAGTGCTCCACCTGCATTTCCTTATCCCGGCCTCGCTCGCCTTTTCCCTCGTTATGAACGCTTTTGAGATCATCGCAGGCTTTGCCGTGCTGCTGGGTTACCGCATGCGGTTCTTTTCCTTCCTGCTGCTGATCCTCATTATATTCTTTACCTTCCTCACCGGCTTCGCCCTGTTTAGCGGCCTCATCCGGGAATGCGGCTGCTTTGGGGACTGTATCAAGCTCACGGCAGACCAGTCCTTTTATAAAGACCTTATCCTGCTGGTGATGATCCTCGTTATTTTCATTTACCACAAACGCATACAGCCCGTATTCCCGCCGAAGGCCACGAATATCATCATGGCGCTGGCCGTGCTGTTTCCCATTGCGCTGCAATGGTTTACCCTGGCACATTTGCCGGTGGTAGACTGCCTTCCTTACAAAGTGGGCAACAACATCATGGAAAAAATGAAAGTGCCGCCCGGCTCCACGCCCGACGTGTACGAAACCGTGCTGATCTATGAAAAGGACGGCAAGCAGCAGGAATACACCACGGAAAACTATCCCTGGCAAGACAGCACCTGGAAGTTCGTGGACCGGAAAGACAAGCTGGTAAAAAAAGGCAATGCCGAACCCGCCATCAAGGACTTTGTGCTCACCGACTTCGACGGCAACAATATGAACCGCGGCGTGCTGATGGAATCGCTGCCCGTATACCTCTTCCTCGTGCGCGACGTGCGTGAAGCGGGGAAAGGCTGGGAAAAGAAGATGCAGGCCCTGGAGCAGCAGTTCAAAGAAGGAAAGATCATGCTGTTTGGCGTGACAAGTTCAAATAAAGAGCAGGTGGAGCAGTTCCAAAAGGAGCGGGGCATCAGCTTCCAGTTCCTGCAGATGGACGGCACCGCCATCAAGACCGCGGGGCGCAGTACGCCTTGCCTGCTGTTGCTGGAAAAAGCCGTGGTCAAAGGCAAATGGCATTATAACGACATACCTGGTTTTAAATAATGTTCCGTTTTTTCCTCCGCAAGCTCGGTTACGGCATCCTGGTGCTCCTGGGTGTGGTGATCGTTATCTTCCTGCTGTTCAACGTGCTGCCGGCAGACCCCGCGCGGCTTACGCTGGGGCAGCGCACGGACCTCACGTCCCTGGAAAATGTGCGGAAGGAGCTTCATCTTGACCAGCCGAAAAGCATCCAGTTCCTGCTGTACCTGAACGACCTGAGCCCGCTCGGCATTCATACCCGGCAGGAGCTGAAAGAATCCCTGAACGGCGTGGCGCTTTTCAGCACGGGCGGCAATAAGGCGCTGGTGCTGAAAACGCCCTACCTGCGCAGGAGCTACCAGGGGAAGAAAGACGTATGGGAGATATTGATGGAAGCCCTGCCCGGCACGCTGGTGCTGGCGCTGGCTGCAATGATCTTCGCTACAGTGGCGGGTATTGCGCTGGGCATTTTATCCGCCGTCAAACAAAACACCTGGATGGATACCGGCGCCGTGTTCGCCAGCGTGATCGGCATTTCCGCACCATCGTTCTTCACCGGTATTGTGCTGGCTTACATCTTCGGGTTCGTGCTTGCGGACTATACCGGCCTGCACATGACCGGCAGCCTGTTCGACATAGATCCCTTCGAGGGCCGCATCCTCAACATCCGCAACCTCATCCTGCCCGCCATCACGCTGGGCATCAGGCCGCTGGCCATTATCGTGCAGCTTACCCGCAGCGCCATGCTGGACGTGCTGAACCAGGATTACATCCGCACCGCTTACGCCAAAGGCCTCAACAGCCGCGTCATTCTTTACAAACACGCGCTGCGCAATGCGCTCAACCCAGTGATCACGGCCATTACCGGCTGGTTTGCCGAATTGCTGGCGGGCGCTTTCTTTGTAGAATATATTTTCGGCTGGAAAGGCATCGGCAAAGTAACGGTAGATGCGCTGGAGAAATTCGACTTCCCCGTGGTAATGGGCGCCGTGCTGGTAACAGCGGGCATCTTCGTGATCATCAACCTGCTGGCGGACCTGCTGTACAGCATTATTGACCCGCGTATCAGGCTGGGGAATTAAACCCCGCCTATTCTCCCGCTCTTATAAGATCGGCACCTCTAACTAGCTGGTTTTCAAAACAACAGAAATATTTTCTGTTATTTTGTAACAAAGACATTTGGCAGTCGTCTTCTTTATGTAACACACAACAAAAAGGAGTGCTTCCTTCCGCCAAACTAAAACTGTGATATGTCGTCTGAAGTATTTATCTCTTTAATCATGCCTTTCAGGGAGAAGCTGTACCGCTTCGCGCTGCGCCTGTTGGGCAACGAAGAGGATGCTAAGGATATTATCCAGGATGCCTTCGTGAAGGTGTGGAACAACAAAGATAAAATGGGCGAGTTGCAGAACCTGGAGGCCTGGTGCATGCGCATCACGCGGAACCTGGCGCTGGACAAGCTCAAGAGCCGGAAATACCGGGTAACTGACGACCTGGAACGTGCCGGCGAAGTGCCCGCCACCCATCACAGCCCGCATCAGAGCACTGAAAAAAGTGACCTGATGCGGAGGGTGCACGGCGCCATCCACCGGCTGCCCGAAAAATACCGGACCATTCTCCAGCTGCGGGACATAGACGGGCTGAGCTACCAGGAGATCGGCGAAGTGCTTGAAATAGAACTGAGTGAAGTAAAAGTAAACCTGCACCGTGCCAGGAAACAGGTGCGGGAACAACTACAAAATTTGCATGTGTATGGAATACAATAACATCAGGGCCTTACTGGAAAAGTATTGGGCCTGCGAAACCACCGAAGCGGAAGAAGCGGAGCTGCGCGTGTTTTACGCCGCCCACGAAGAGCCCCTGCCTGCGGACCTGCAGGAAGCGGCGCCGCTGTTCCGGTATTTCCATGCGGAAGGGGAGGGTGCTTTTGAAAAAAAGGAATTTAACATGCCCGAACTGTTCACAGACCGCCGCGCGCCCTGGGAAACAGCAAAGGAAACAAAGATCATCCGCCCCTTCTGGCAGGGCTGGATGAAATACGCCGCCGTATTGCTGGCCGCCGCCGGCATGGTATACTCGGTGAACCAATACCAACTGAAGCTGCACGGGCAATCCGAAGAAACAACGGCCTTCAGGGATACCTACGAAGATCCGAAGCTGGCTTATGAACAGACACAGCGCGCCCTCCAGATCCTGAGCCGCAACCTGAACAAGGGGAAATCGCAGATGGAGAAACTGGGCTACTTCAATGAAGCGCAGGAGATCATACAGGGCAATCACAACTAATGGCTATTCTAGAACTGCATACCAATTATTTATTATCAGCAACACAAATTCCGAACAATGAAAAGAATTATCATGATCATATGTGTCTTATGCAGCAGCGAACTTGCGCTGGCGCAAAGCACGATCGACAAATTCTTCCAGAAGTACCAGGACGATGAGTCGTTTACCGTGATCAACATCACGCCCAAAATGTTCAACATGTTCTCGAAGTTCTCGAGCGACGACCCTGACGCCAAAAAGGTGACCGAACTGGCCGCCAAACTCAAAGGCCTGCGCATCCTGATGAAGGAAGACACTAAAGACGGTCAGAAACTCTACCGCGAAGCCGCGCAGTTCCTGGGCGGGGGCATGGAAGAGCTGATGTCGCTCCGCGATAAGGACACCGACCTGAAGTTCATGGTCCGTGAAAATGCCAAAGGCAATATCCAGGAACTGGTAATGCTGGTAGGCAGCTCCGATGAGTTCCTGGCGCTCACGCTCTTCGGCGATTTCAGCATCAGCGAGATCAGCGAAATAGCCGGCGGCATGAATATAGACGGCTTCCAGAACCTGGGCCAGCTCAAGAACAAACAAAACAAAAAATGGAAAAAATAAGGAACACGCCGTATCCATCC
The DNA here is from genome assembly GCF_039655965.1 of Chitinophaga sp. YIM B06452. Taxonomy (NCBI): domain Bacteria; kingdom Pseudomonadati; phylum Bacteroidota; class Chitinophagia; order Chitinophagales; family Chitinophagaceae; genus Chitinophaga; species Chitinophaga sp. YIM B06452. The sequence continues at coordinate 48,991 of NZ_JAWLKY010000010.1, forward strand.
GCGGCGTATTTCTTCACTCCATCCATAAACCATTACCCTCCAACAGCTTCTCTATGAAACGCATAATTTTACTTTCTTCCCTCGCCTGCACGATGGCCATCACCGCCTCCGCCCAGCGCAAACAGCTGCGCCGGTTCACCAACGAACATTGCGCCGTTGCCGAAACCCACCGCATCGGCCTCAGCTTCCTGCCACTGCGCATTGTAAGCTGGTTCATTCCCGGCAGCGCCTGGGATGGTGACGCCCGCGAAGTAAAACTGCTGCTGAAGAAAGTGAAAAGCGTGAAACTCTATACCATTCAAATGGACAACGGGGAGCCTGTGTCCCGCGAATCTGTCGACCGGCTGAAAGAAGACCTCTACAATGAAAGCAAATATGAACCCCTGGTAGACATCCGCCATCCCGAAGGCCATGTGCAGGTGCTGGGCAATGCCAAAACCGACGACAGGATAGACAATCTGGTCGTACTGATCAACGACGCGGAAGACATGGTGATGGTGCACCTGAAAACAAAGCTCACCATGAGCGATGTATCCCGTATTGCCAATAAGATCAATGAAAAAGTGAGGGAGGATAAAGGCAGGAAAAATAAAGATGAAGTTCCTGCAGCAGCGGATGAAGATGTGGCCCTGGCCGGCGAAACGCACTAACGGATCATCACTTCCTTCACGATCTCTTCTCCCAGCATATCATTCACCAGCTTGATGATCCTGTCTTTAGAGTAATTCAGCTCCTGCTTCAGCGGCGCCACCGTGGTAGTGATCACCAGCTTCCCGTCAAACAGCTGCACGCTTTCCGTATACCGGGCGATGGTCTTGCCCACCACCTGTTCCCAGTTTTCCTGGATGCGCACCTCCATCAGCCGCGGTTTGAACCGGCTTTTGTTCAGGTATTCCTTGAGCGCATCGCCCATGCTGACCACTCTGTTTCGCATGCAGCAAAGATAAGGAACGCGCATGAAGGAACTATGATTTTTCTTCGGGCATCAAGCCATGATCTTTCAGCACTTTCTCTTCGTCGCCGGTAATGAAAGCAAATATCCTGATCATATTTTTCGCGAAGGAGAGGAGGTAGATCACATAGAACCGGATACTGATCTCCTTATCGTCCTTTTCGTAACCGGAATCCCAATAGACCTTTGCAGCGGCATGCAAATCATCCAGTTCGATGAGCTCCATGTCTATCACCTTCATGTATTTCGTACCGATGTTGCGGTAGAAATCCTGGTTCTTTAATATAAAGTCCTTATACGTATCATCATTTTTCCCGCCCATCGTGGAATTGGGATTGGTGCCCACGATATAATCGGCAAAAGCAGCCACCTGGCTCTCGACGTCTATAGGCTTGCCCGCAAGGGAATCGTTGAACCGCTGTTCATACGCTGCGAAAAATGCCTTGATCTTCTGTTTATCCATAACAGTTTTTTCCCGTAAACCCACAAACACGGGGCCAGCGTGGACTATTCTTCAGCCGCGGTTAATACAAGCGGCTGATTCCTTGCGGATTCCCAGCCCAGGATGGCAGTTTTACGCACAGGCCCCCAATGGTATCCGCCGAATATGCCTGTGGACTTTATTACACGATGACAGGGGATGAGAAAGGCCACCGGGTTGTCGCCCACGGCAGTACCCACTGCGCGGGCCGCTTTCGGGTGGCTGATCTGCTCCGCGATGCGGGCATAGGTGGCTACCTGCCCTGCGGGCACTTTCAGCAGCGCTTCCCAAACCTTCAGCTGGAAGGGCGTGGCTTTCACGTGAAGGCGGATCGCCTTTTCATTTTTCGCTTTAGCCGTATCCTGCTCCATTTCTTCAAAGTATGCTTTTACGCTGCTGATGAAAGGAGATACTTCTTCCAGGAATTTCGCCTGGGGCCATTGGCGGCGCAGATCTTCGAGTGCGGCTGTACGGTCGTCCGCAAACGCGATGGAGCAGATGCCTTTTTCGGTAGCCGCGGCCAGCATCGGGCCGAACGCGGTATCCATGAAATGATAACGGATGGTGAGGGCTTCGCCGCCATTGCGGTATTCGCCGGGCGTCATCGCTTCCAGGTTCACGAACATATCGTGCAGGCGGCTGGTGCCGGAAAGGCCGGTTTCGAAAGTAGCCTGTTCCACGGTATGATCTTTTGCCAGCAAACCTTTTGCATGCTGCAGGCTGATGTATTGCAGGAACTTCTTCGGGCTTACGCCGGCCCATTCCGTAAAAAGGCGTTGAAAATGATACGGGCTCAGGTGTACGGCAGCGGCGATCTCATCCAGCGAAGGCTGCTCCGTGTGATGCGCATGGATGTATGCGATGGCGGCTGCAATTTTTTCGTAATGGTGCATCGTTTTTTTATTGCAAATAACACTCGTTTTCATGCCTGTACAACCTGTTTCTTGCGGTTTTGGTATGAATGAAGTTACGGCAATAAATTTTAACAGGATATTAGGGAAGTGCGGCTAAATGCGCGGAAAAAACGTCATTGCGAGGAGCAGCAGAGCTAAGCGGCTGGGGCGACGAAGCAATCTCTTTCATTGAATTTGATATACTCCAATACATTGAGGAGATTGCTTCGTCGCGTATTCTGTTGCACCGGATCCCTTTGCTGCTCCTCGCAATGACGGGACTCCTCAATGACGGGCTGTCAGCATTATACCTTCCTGGTCTTCACATAGAAATTCTTATCCACTGAAAATTTTGCAGCATTTTTCAACGTCAGTGTTTTCCACTCCGTTCCCGGTTGAATGAACTGGGATTTCCCGTCTCCCGCATCCACCTTCAGCGGCATGTCAAAACCCTTTACGTCTGCCACCCAGCGGTACCGCAGGCGGTTGCCCTCTATGGAATATTCAAACACGGGAGGATTGGTATGCCGCAGGTACTGGTCGAACACCTTGCTGAAATTCTTCCCGCTGGTTTTGCTGATGTACTGCTCTACATCGGCTGAGGTCACGGTTTGGTGGTAGAAGGTCTTGTTCAGCCCGCGCAGTATTTTCCGGAAAGCCTCGTCGTTGTTGATGATCTGGCGGATGGTATGCAGCATATTGGCGCCTTTGTAATACATGTCGCCGGAGCCTTCTGTGTTCACACCATAAGGCCCCACAATAGGCTTGTCGTTGGCGATCTTATTGCGGATGCCCTGTACATAAGCGTTTGCGGCGTCCATACCATATTGGCAGCCGATAAATATTGTTTCGGAATAGTTGGTGAAGGACTCATGCACCCACATATCAGCAATGTCTTTCGTGGTGATGTTGTTGCCGAACCATTCGTGGCCGCTTTCGTGGATGATGATGAAGTCCCACTTCAGGCCCCAGCCGCTGCCGGAAAGATCGGTGCCGCGATAGCCCATTTTATACTGGTTGCCATACGCGACGGCGCTCTGGTGCTCCATGCCCAGGTGCGGCGTTTCCACCAGCTTGTAGCTGTCTTCGTAAAAAGGGTAGGGGCCGAACCAGTGCTCGAAACATTTCATCATGGGTTTCACCACTTCAAAATGGGCCTTTGCACGGTCCAGGTTGTAATCCAGCACCCAGTAATCCAGGTCCAGCGTGCCTTTCTCGCCTTTGTATTGATCTGAAAAATGTTTGTAGTGGCCGATGTTGAGCGCCACGTCGTAGTTGTTGATGGGATTGTTTACGAACCAGGTGGTGGTCACGGAACGGTCTTCATTCACGTACACATCCATCAGCCTTCCATTGGAAACGTTGCCAAGCCCTCGCGGGGTGGTCACGCGGATGCGCATGCTGTCCGGCTCTTCGGTCTGGTGGTCTTTATTGGGCCACCACACGCTGGCGCCGAGGCCCTGGCAGGCGGTAGCGATCCAGGGGCGGCCGAGGGAATCCTTTCCCCAAACGATGCCGCCATCCCAGGGAGCGCGTTTGGCCTCGCGGGGCAGGCCGTGGTAGGTGAGCGTCAGCTGCTGGATGGAATTTTGTGTTTGAGGCGATTGCAGGGTGATGAACCAGGCATCACCGTCTTTTGTAAAGGCAAGCTCCTGCCCGTTCTGCACCGCTTTATCGAGGATGAGCGGCGATTGCAGGTCTATCTGCAGTCGCTGCGCCGGCCTGGTAACGCGGTAATGGATCACGTTGGTGCCTTCTATGGATTTTTCGGAAGGGTTGACGCGCACGCTCAGGTCGTAAAAGGTAACGTCCCACCAGGAACGATCTGCTGTAAGCGTGCCCCGCAGCGTGTCTTGCCGGGTGAACTGCTGGCTGTAGGCGGTTGTGCTGAGAATAACGGCGAAGAATACCGGGAGTATGCGTCTCATTCAGGTCAGATTTGATGAGCAATATAATTTAGTTGCGGGAAACAGCCATTGCTTTTTTGACCGGTGGCGTGTTGGATGGCTGCATTTTTCTGGCTACCTTAAAGCCGCTTTATGAGATACTTAGCCGTTTTGTTTTCAATACTGCTGCTTGCCTGCGGCCAGCGTAGCAGCCAGCATAAGATGGTGTTCCGCTACAACCAGCAGGAAGGCATTCCTTCGCTGGATCCCGCCTTCGCGAAGAACCAGGCCATCATGTGGGCCGTGCGCCAGCTGTACAACACGCTGGTGGAGCCGGACAGCCTGCTGAACATCCGGCCTTCGCTGGCCAGGAGCTGGGAGGTGTCTGCAGACCGGCGCACTTATACTTTTCATTTAAGGAACGATGTGTTTTTCCATGACCATGAAGTGTTTCCCGGCGGCAAAGGCCGCAGGATGACGGCTGAAGATGTAGTGTACAGTTTCCGCCGAGTGATGGAGCCTTCCACCGCGTCGCCGGGCGCATGGATATTCAACGATAAAGTGGATCCCGCAAACGGCTTCCGCGCGCTTGACGACAGCACGTTCCAGCTCACGCTGCTGCGGCCGTTCCACCCGATCATGGGCATTCTCAGTATGCAGTATTGTTCGGTTGTGCCGCATGAAGCAGTGGAGAAATATGGGAAGGATTTCCGCAAACACCCGGTAGGCACAGGCCCGTTCATCTTTCATTATTGGGACGAAGGCCAGGCGCTGATCCTGCATAAAAATGCGAATTACTTTGAAAAAGACGAACAGGGCCGGCGGCTTCCGTATCTTGATGCGGTAAAGGTGAGCTTTGTGGACAGCAAAGGCACCGAGTTCCTGCTCTTTCGCCAGGGCCAGCTCGATTTCGTGAACGATATCGAAACCTCTTTCAAAGATGAAGTACTTACCAAACAGGGAGAATTAAAAAAAGAATGGGAAGGGAAGATCTCGCTGGTGAAAGCGCCTTACCTCAACACCGAATATTTCGGGATCGTGATGGACCCGGAGAAGGCTGGCGTGAAAGGTTCTCCCTTGCAGGATATCCGCATCCGGCAGGCCATCAACTACGGTTTCGACCGTACGAAAATGATGACCTACCTGCGCAACAGCATCGGCATTCCCGCCACATCAGGGTTTGTGCCCGCAGGCCTGCCTTCCTTTGATACTGCTGTCGTTAAGGGCTATCATTACAATATCCCTTTAGCAAGACAGTTGCTCAAAGAAGCCGGGTACCCTGATGGGAAAGGGTTGCCGCCGATCAAGCTGGTGTCTATTCCCATTTATATAGACCTGGCCAATTACGTGGCGCACCAGTTGCAGGATATCGGGATACAGGTGAACGTGGAAGCGATCCAGAAGGGAACGCTCATGGACCAGGTGGCCAAATCGGCCGTGCCATTTTTCCGTGCCAGCTGGATAGCTGATTACCCCGATGCGGAGAGCTACCTTGCCATGTTCTACAGTAAAAATCCCGCGCCGCCCAACTATACGCGTTACAACAACCCGGCTTTCGACAAGCTGTACGAAAAGGCCCTGCTGGAAACGAACGACTCCCTCCGTTACCGGCTTTACCAGGAAATGGACCAGATGGTGATCAGCGATGCGCCGGTGGTACCGTTGTTCTACGATATTTCTGTGCGTTTCCGCCAGCCGAATGTGAGCGGTTTGACCAGCAATGGCCTGAATTTGCTGGAATTGCGGCGGGTGCGGATAGAGTAGGGGCCGCGCCCTTCATATCACATATTAATATATTCATTAACACGGCGTTAAATAATTGCCCTGGAGAGAATATTTAAGTTACCTTTGCGGTTCATTTTCTTTATCTTTTAACGAGTGGTATAACATGATAGCGATCCTGATATTCTTTTTTTCACACTGGTTCCTCTCTTTGTTCTTTCATACATTTTTCCTGCACAGGTATGCATCTCACCAGATGTATGATACAAGCAAAGGCTGGGAGCGCGTGTTTTATTTCTGCACCTGGTTCTTCCAGGGTTCTTCTTACCTGATTCCGAGGGCTTATGGCGTAATGCACCGCATGCACCATGAGTACAGCGATACTGAGCACGACCCGCATTCGCCGCACTTCTTCAAGGATGTATGGCATATGATGACGCACACCCGCGAGATCTATGCAGGTTTTGTGACCGGCACCCGCACGCCGGAGCCGCAATTCACCAAAGACCCGCTGCCCACCTGGGACGCGATGGACAAATTCGGCGATTCCCGCTGGACGCGTTTTGCATGGGTAGGTATCTACGTGGCGTTCTACGCAGTATTCGCGCCCAGCCTTTGGTGGTGGCTGCTGCTGCCGATCCATTTCCTGGTTGGGCCTGTACAGGGCGCGGTGGTAAACTGGTGCGGCCACAAATACGGTTACAGCAACTTCGACAACGGCGATCATTCCCGTAACTCCGAACCCTGGGGCATCTTCCTGCTGGGTGAACTGTTCCAGAACAATCACCACAAGCATAAAGACAGCGCGAACTTCGCCAAAAAATGGTACGAGTTCGACCCCACTTATCCCGTGATGAAAGCCATGCACTGGGTAGGCATTATCAAGCTCCGTGAAACGGCAACCGCTAAGATCAAGGTTTCAAAGAAAGCCAAGCAAGCAGCATAAGCGCCGTTTTTTTAATAAATAATTGAACAGCCATCCGCAAGGGTGGCTGTTTTTTTATTATACAATTTTTAACAGCCGGCGAAACACAGGGAAGTAACGGGATGTATACATTTGATCACCGTTTTTGACCCTTAACAATATCGCCATGCTTGACAGGTTTTATCCCTTCGTCCTCCTTTTCCTTGGTATGCCCGCCCTTGCCCATGCGCAGGCGCCCGTAGAGATCAGGGGCCACATTTCAGGCGCACACGGCAAAACGCCGCTTCCGGGCGCGAACATCACTGTGAACAGGAGCGGTACCGGCACCGTCAGCAACAGTTTGGGTGAATTCAGGCTGGTCGTGTCCCATATCGCCACTGACACGCTGCGTATTTCCAGCCTGGGTTATAGGGTAAAATACCTGCCGCTGGCCGCACTGGAGGCCGGCGTGGTCCTTCACATTGAACTGGAGCCTGTGAGCGTTGGGCTGAAAGAAGTGGTGATCGCGGCGAAAGACCCGGTGAAACTCATCCGGTCCGCCATCCGGAAAATACCAGAGAATTACATCACGAAACCGCACCAGGTGCGCGGCTTTTACCGCAATGCCACCACACGCGGCGAAGATTGTATGCAGCTGTCTGAAGCCGTTTTTGACATCTATAACCGTGGTTACGCGGATAAAAAAGAAAACGACCTGTACCTGGTGCAGGTGAGGCATATCAGGGATGAAAAGGCATCCCATGGGCTGGACCTGGGCCTGAAACCTTCGAACCTTTTTGCTTACGATATTGTGAAAGAGATCGCTGAGAATGATGTATTCAGCGAAGAAGGCCTGCGCAACCATCGCTTTACGATCCGTGGCGTGGCAGATTATAAAGGCATGCCGGCGTACGAGATCACGTTCGACCAGCGGGAAGGATTGAAAAGATCATTGTACCGTGGCAGGCTGTTCATCGATACAGCGCAGCTTGCCTTCCTGGAAATAGCATACGCTTTGAGTCCTGCCGGGATGCCTTACCACCGCTATGGAGATGGTGCCACGCGGGCGCTCATGGCGGTGTTGAACATCCAGATAGAGACGCAGGGCGATTCGGCCAAAGTGGAATACCGGAAAATAGGGGACCGCTGGGTGCTTTCCCACGTCGTCGGCAATACTTCCCTGAATTTCCGCAACAAAAAGAAGTATGATTTCACGACCAATAGCCATGTTGATTACATTATCACTTCAGTAGACACCACGAAGGCAACACCGGCGCCGGAAGGGAAACATGTGGGCAGGAACAAATTCATCGAATTCCAGGACACCCCGCAGGACCCGGAGTTCTGGCGCCGCCATACGACCATTTTGGCTGATTTTGATGCAGAGGCCGTAGCCGCAATGCTGAAGGCCCGGAATGAAAGCAATAATCTGAAAAAGCGCGCAGAGGAACGATCCAGGCGGTTGCCGGCAGGCCCGGCAGTGAGGATCGATTCCATGCTCAGTTTTTATCACCGGAACGGTCAATTCAACGGCACCGTGCTTATAAAAACAGCCCGGGGCGTGATCCTCAGCAAAAGTTACGGTTATGCGGACAAAGAGCGGCAGCTGGCCGCAGACAGCAATACCCGTTACAGGATCGGGTCGTTGTCCAAGCCGTTTACCGCCATTGTTGTGCTGCAACTGGCGCAGGAAGGGAAATTATCCCTGCAGGACCCGGTGAGTAAATTCCTGCCGGGGTATGTCAATGGCGAGGTGACGATAGCGCAGTTGCTGAGCCACCAATCGGGCATCCCGAACTATACGGCCAATAAGGAATACCTGTCACAGATCATGCGGGATACATTTTCACTGAAAGAGCTGGTGGAAAAGTTCTGCAGCGATTCCACGGAATTTGTGCCGGGCACGCAGTTCCGGTACAGCAATTCCGGTTATGTACTGCTGGCGCTCATCGCGGAAACCGCCGGCGGCAAGCCGTTCACGGATTTACTGGAAGAGCGGATCTTCATCCCGGCGGGCATGCATGATACCTATGCCGGAAACCGCACCGCGGACCGGAAAGCTGCCGGTTACCTGTACGACAGGCCGGAACCAGACTATCATCCAGCCAATACGCTGGGCGCTGGCGGCATTACAACCACGGCCGCCGATCTCCTGAAATGGAATAAAGCGCTGGCGTGCAGCGTGTTGCTGCCGGAAAGCCTGATGGCTGAATTATCCAAACCCCGGGCTGAATATACGGATTGGGACGCCTGGTACGGCTATGGCTGGATGACGGATCAGCGGCTTTTCAAAGTCTCAAAGGCGCATGAGATCGTATATCATCCTGGCACTAATCTCGGTTTTTACACGATGTTCGCCAGGCAGCCGGATAAGGATAACCTGGTGATTTTGTTGAATAATACGGGGGATTTCCCAAGGTTTGATCTGACGGATCTGATCCTGACGGAGTTGAACGGGGATTAAAACAATTGGTCCAAATTTCATTCGCCAGCGCTGCCGGATAATGAAAAACTGGCGATAGACAGCTGGTCCAAAACTCAACGGACGGTCAGTATCTTGAGCATTGAATTGGGCGCGCCAAGCCATTCAATTATGGGGCTGCTCGTACGGGGGAAATAGTGGACGTTTTCAGGTGAGGACCATAAGATCATCCAGCCAAGGGAGATTTGGGAATAATGCCAGAACCCGGATACAGCAAGGATTTCACTGGCTTGTCTACCTGCCAAATATCGATCATAATTTACATTATGTTAAATAGAATAAAAGGGCTTTCACCCTGCTTTACGCATTAGGAAATCAATGTCTTCGCTTTTTCCATGTTCTTCTTAATCTTCTCGTTTCTGATGAATACATGCTTGCCGGCAAAAAAATGGTCTATAATAGTCCGGATATTCCCGGGGTTTCCGATCTCTAAAGCAAATTCCAGTATCTTTCCCGCCGGGTTCTCCCTGATAATGAGCGTCAGTTCTCCTTTACCAGAACTTCGCCTGTATGCATTGATCTCCCCGAATTTGGATACCATCAGCCCGGTGAGCCGGATAAATTCAGCTTCGTCGCGCTTTTCGATCGCTTCCAGCAGCAGGACCTCGATGGCATTCGAAACGTTATAAGAATATAGTTCCGCATCTTTGACGCTCGGCCAGCCGATGATCTGCCAAAGCAAAGGTCTTGCCTCCTCAAACCGCCCCAGATCCCGCCACAATACGCTGGCAATCCTGCACAGGTAATAGAACTTAAACCCGAAGTACTGCCTGCCCGTACGTTCTTCCACGAAAACATCCGGTTTCTCGTTATACAGCCGTTGCCAAAGCCGGTATTCCTTTTCTTTGAATTTTTCATCGTTCGCACAATCGCTCAGGAAAAGCGCAAAATCTTCCGCTTCTTCCAGCGACAAATTTTCAACCGGGATATTGTGAAACCTGTCATACCGTTTGTTGGCTTTATGTACTTTTTTTATTTCATCCCGGATGTATGTCTGCAACCTGAGCGATGGCTTGTGGGTTGGCTCTTTCTCCAGGATCTCGTCAATAATTTTCAAAGCGCTTTCGCCACTGCTCAGTATCTCGGCCTCCGTCTGCAGCTCCATCGCGTCTATCCAGGTAAAGTATGCCCAGCACAACAGTGTATTGGGGTCGATTAAATTCCCGGCTGCAATTGATCTTTCAATGGCCCTGGACGTGGTGTAAAACTCGAAATGCTCGACTTCTGAGCGTATGTCGGCGGGCAGCTTCCTGATGTCAAACGGATACTTTTCGAAGGGATGAATATTGGCTCGCATGGGATTAAATTTGAGGTCGTCCGTTCAAATATAGAAAATTATTTTTTTCCGTTTTCCCTCCCGTTTAACGGCAAATTTAGCTTTGAAATAGCCCAACTCAAGGGCTAAACATTGGGCTGTAGACAATTTTTTGGACAATTTTTCAATCACATATCATATTGATTATACACTAATTATATTGAGTATCCAGAATAAAACATGAAACAATCCTGCTTTTATTGAATTTCACTTGAAATTAAATTTGAGATAGGCGGTTCCAAAAAGTACCAGGATTGTTAATGTTCCTGATTAAAATTTAGAATAATGACTCCTCTCCTGTTGAAATTCAATAATTTAGAGGAAATTTAAACAATGAGGCTACGCGTCGCCCGCCATACATCCGACCTGGAAAGGATCTCATCCTTTTACCAGGAAGCTTTAGGCCTGGAAGTACTCGGCTCCTTCGAAAACCACCAGGAATACGATGGCATTTTCCTTGGCATCCCCGGCGAAAACTGGCACCTGGAATTTACCGTATCACCGGAAGCCCCGGACCATCACCCGGACGAAGATGATCTGCTGGTTTTTTACGTGCCCGCAGACCAATACCCGGCGTTCACGGAAAAAGTACGCCGGACCGGCGCACCGGAACTTCCCGCCAAAAATCCCTACTGGAACAATAACGGAACGACCTTTGCTGATCCTGATGGTTTCCGCTTCGTCATTTCAAAAATGCAATAAACCTTATGAACCTGGATAAATATATGCAATTCTGCCTTTCCCTGCCGGGCACCGAAGAAGGTTTCCCATTCGGGGAACATACGCTGGTCTTTTTTGTAAAAGGCAAACTGTTCGCTCTCCTGGATGTGAACAATTTCGAAAGCGTGAACCTGAAATGCGACCCCGACGAAGCCGTGGAACTTCGGGAAAGATATGAAGGCGTTACACCCGGCTATCACATGAATAAAAAGCACTGGAACACCGTATCGTTCGACGGTTCCATCCCGGACAAGCTGCTGCTGGAATGGACGCGCAAATCGTACGACCTGGTTGTGGCCGGGTTGCCTAAAAAACTGAGAGAAGAATTGACAGGTAAATAAAAGGCCTACAGCCCCTCATCCACCAGGATGATCGTTTTTCCTTTGCTCTTCCGCGCACGGCTTTCTAAAATGGCCGCCGGCGCCTGCTCGAGCCGGACCTTTTTGTCCACTGGTATGCTGAGCGTCCCGGAATCGATCAGTTCGCGTAATGCATCCAGCGAAGCCGGGCTGCCCTGTGTTTCGAAATTGCCGCCCTGCAGGCCCTGTTCTTTCAATGCGTTTTTGTCTGCCACAAACTGCGTGGTGAGCACGGTTCCCCCGCGTTTTACCAATGGGGTCAGCTTTGCGAGGCCCGCTTTGTCGCTCACGAGGTCTATCAGCGCATCCGCCCCGCCCGGGAACTGCTCCTCCACGGGTGCTTTTGTATAATCGATGGTACCGGCAGCTCCCAGCGCTTTCATACGCTCTGCGGCCTCAGCGCCCGAAACGGTGGCAATTACATTAACGCCTCTTGCTTTCGCCACCTGCACGGTAAAAGAACCCACGCCGCCGGTAGCGCCGATGAGCAGCAGCGTTTGCCCGGCCTGCAAACCGGACCTGTCCAACAGCTGCATGGCCGTCATGCCCGCGGTGGGCGCTGCGGCGGCGTCCGCCAGGGATATCTTTCCGGGGGCCTTGGCCATGGCTACGGTATCGGGCACTGTCACGTATTCGGCATAAGCGCCTTCGCCAACCGGCGCATGGATCACCTGGCCATACACTTTGTCCCCGGCTTTGAAACGCGTTACCCCGGCGCCTGTTTCCACCACCACGCCGGCGGCATCTGTACCCAGGATCATGGGGAACACGTGCGGCATATGATCTTTCAATATCCCGTCCACCAGTTTCCAGTCAAAAGGATTCAGGCCCGCGGCGGCGATCTTTATTTTAAAAGTACCTTCTTTCACGGCGGGTTCCGGGATGTCCATCACCTGGGGAGCCGCTTTAAATTCATGGATAGCTACTGCTTTCATTTTACATCATTTACCAGGCAACAAAGTACGGTTATTTTACCTGGCCGGGAAGTGTACAGATCAATGAAAAGGGTGCACAAAAAAGCGTGTACCAGGTTTTGATACACGCTTTTTTTCAAGTGCTTTTTAACACTAACGATTTTTACTGGGTTTGCGTCCACCGCCATGTGAGGCCTTACCGCCTTTGCTGGCGATTGCCCGCTGTTTTTCTTTATCCATGGCAGCAAATCCGCGCCTGCTGGGCGTCCGCTTCTGCGGTTGCTCATGTGCGGCCGCGTCCCCGTCGGCCAGGGCAGCTTCCCGGCGATTACGGCGGTCATCTGCATCTAATTCGTTTTCGTCATAACCCTCCAGCCTTTGATTGTCGTCGTCATCAAATTCTGCATCATCTTCGCTGTGCATACGTGTATGCCGCGTTGCCTGGTCATCCTGATACGTACCATGATGCCTGGTTGCCTCCTGAGTTCCGGTAGTTTTTGCTTGTGTGACCATAAATTAAGGATTTGATATGGTTAAGTGAATAATTACATGACTCTCATGATTATGGGGTAATTATTATGCCAATAGCCGTATCATTTATGCATAGAATTGAGGGGAATATTTAACAGACTGATATAGGTAGCCTTGCGATCAACAAGCGGAAGCGGGCAAATGGGTTTGAACAACAGCATTGTGGAATAATGCAAACAGCATGGGGCAACAAAAAAGGCAAGGGTCGCCCCTTGCCTTTTAAAAATTTATACCGTAAAGAAATTACAGGCTTTCCAGTTTTTTCTTCACTACTTCTACTTTATCGTTCATGTTCTTGATAGCGTAGATCTTTTGCAGTGCGTACAGCGCGCTTTCGTAAGTGCGTTTGTCGCTGGGTTCCAGTTTGCCCATTCCGGAGAAACCTGCGTCAGCTTTCTCGAAATAAGGCAGGCTCTGGTCCATCAGGGCCTGAACTTTCGTTTGCAGTTCTTTTGCTTTGGGAGAGCTTTGCTGCTTGCTGTCCAGCGCGTTCAGCTCCTTGTTGAAAGCAACCGCGCGGTTGAAGTACAGCGCGCCCAGCTGGAAGTTGGCGGTAGCGTCGTCTGCCTTCAGGGCCAGCGCTTTTTTGTACACTTCTTCCGCTTTATTCATCAGCTCGTCGTAGTTGGCGGGCTTGGGCAGGTCTGCGCCTTTTTCGTCGCGGGGGTTGGCCACGTTATCCACGCGGATAGCGTAATCCAGCACCAGGGCGAAATCGTTCGGGTTGTCGTTCACTTTCTTTTCCATCATGGTCAACAGCTCGTTCGTTTTACCGGTCTTGCTGTAATACAGCATTTCCATGTCGTTAAAACGTTTATCTGCCGGGAACATGGCTTTCGCGGAATCGATCGTGGCCAGCCAGTTCGCATTGTCGCCTCTTTCTTCATATTGCTGCGCCAGCACTACATACAGGGCGGGCTCATTTTTAAATTTGAGGGCTGCGGCCTTTTTCAGCATTTCGAAAGCCTCGTCTTTTTTACCGGCCTGCTGAGCGGCATAACCTGCGTAAAATACCATGGCGGTATCGGTGGGAATGCTGCCGCCGAGGTTCTTACCATTATAATAGTCGCGCACTTCGCCGGCTTTTTTGAAGTACTGGTAGGAAGAATCCCATTTCTGTTCGTTAAGGTTGCCATAACCGGCGTTGCCGATGGTAGCGTATACATTGAACATGCGGTTATTCATTTCCAGCAGTGCTTCAGGGAGCTTGGGATTGATCTCAAGGGCTTTCTTGAAAGCGTCGTAAGCGGTCTCTGCATCTGCCGCGCTTTTGTTCTTCAGCGCTACGGTTTCATAGATCTTCCCCTTAACATACCATGCACGGGCGTCGTCCTTCGTTTTCTCATTTGCGAGTGCTGCTTCGATATCTGCTTTTGCCTGGTCGATCTTGTCGCCCTTCAATGCCTCATCTGCACTGTTAATCTTTGCCTTTTGCGCCACTACAGCGAAACTTGCGCCGCAAAACAGCAGAGATACAAATAGTTTTTTCATGTGGCTCAGGTTTTTTGTAATTATTGTTTAAGGTTGAAATTTTTTATGCATTGGTTTCCTCTTCGTCTCCTGTATTTTCCGCGGCATTATCCTCACCGTTCCCTTCTTCCCCTTCATCTACCGAAATTTCTGAACCTGCAACGGTCTCTACGGTTTCCAGCTCTTCCTCCTCTTCGTCGAGACGGGCTACTGCGGCGATCTCGTCGCTTTCGTCCATCCTGATCAGCCTTACGCCCTGCGTGGCGCGGCCGGCTTCGCGGATGTCGCCCACTGCCATGCGGATGGTGATGCCGGATTTACAGGTGATCATCAGGTCGTTGTTTTCGGTAACGTCCAGGATGGCGATCAGCGGGCCCGTCTTTTCGGTGATGCTGATGGTTTTCACGCCTTTCCCCCCGCGGTTGGTGATCCTGTATTCCTCGATCTCGGTGCGTTTGCCGAACCCTTTTTCGGATACCACCAGTACGGTCCTGGATTTATCTTCCTTATCAACACAAATCATACCAACCACTTCGTCGTTCTCATTATCCACCTCGATACCTCTTACGCCAATGGCGCCGCGGCCGGTGTCGCGCACGGTATTTTCGGGGAAACGGATGGCGCGGCCGCTGCGGATGGCCATCATGATCTCGCTGTTGCCGTTGGTGAGCTTGGCTTCCAGCAACTGGTCGCCGTCGTTCACGGTAATGGCGTTCACGCCGTTCGCACGCGGGCGGCTGAATTCCTCCAGCAGGGTCTTTTTGATGATCCCGTTGCGGGTGCACAGCACAATATAGTGGTTGTTGATGAAATCCTTGTCGTTCAGGTCTTTGATGTCTATGATCGCGCGGATCTTATCGTCAGAAGGCAGGGTGATCAGGTTCTGGATCGCGCGGCCCTTGCTTTGTTTTTCACCTTCGGGTATCTCGTATACCTTCAGCCAGTAGCAGCGGCCTTTTTCGGTGAAGAACAGCATGGTGTGGTGGGTGGAGGCTACGAACAGGTGCTCGATATAGTCCTCGTCCCGCGTTTTGCCGCCGATGGCCCCGCGGCCGCCGCGTTTCTGCTGGCGGTAGTCGAAGGCGGAAGTGCGTTTGATATAACCGAGGTGCGAAATGGTGATCACCACGTCTTCTTCCGCGATGATGTCTTCTATCCTCATTTCCGCAGCCAGGTACTGGATCTCGGTCTTCCTTTCGTCGCCGAATTTTTTCTTCACGTCTTCCAGCTCGTCTTTGATGATCTGCATACGCAGGCCTTCATCGCCGAGGATCTCTTTCAGGCGGGCGATCAGTTTCATGATGTCTTCATATTCTTCACGGATCTTGTCGCGCTCCATGCCGGTGAGGCGTTGCAGGCGCAGTTCCAGGATGGCTTTAGCCTGTATCTCGGTAAGCCCGAAGTTGCTCATCAGTCCTTCGCGGGCCACTTCCGGCGTGGTGGAGTTGCGGATCAGGGCGATCACTTCGTCCAGGTGGTCCAGCGCAATGAGATAACCGGCCAGGATGTGGGCTTTCTTTTCCGCTTCGCGCAGCTCGTACTGCGTGCGGCGGGTCACCACTTCATGCCTGAACTCAACGAATTCCACGAGCAGCTCCTTCAGGTTCATCACCTTCGGGCGGCCTTTTACCAGCACCACGTTGTTGATGCCATAAGAGGTTTGCAGCTCGGAATATTTATACAGCTGGTTGATGATCACGTTGGGAATGGCTTCGCGCTTAAGGTCTATCACCAGGCGCATGCCGTCGCGGTCGCTTTCGTCGCGCACGTCGCTGATGCCTTCTATCACCTTATCGTTCACCAGCTGGGCGATCTTCTGGTGCAGCACCGCCTTGTTCACCTGGTAAGGCAGCTCATAAATGATCAGCTTTTCCTTGCCGGATTTGGTGGTTTCGGAAGTGATCTTACCGCGCACCACTACCCTGCCACGGCCTGTTTCAAAGCCGGCCTTCACGCCTTCAAAGCCGTAAATGATGCCGCCCGTCGGGAAGTCGGGCGCTTTTACGTGCTTCACCAGCTCGTCTATCGTGATGTCTTTATTGTCGATCAGCGCATGCAGGCCGTCTACCAGCTCCGTAAGGTTGTGGGGCATGATGTTGGTGGCCATGCCCACGGCAATGCCGGAGGCGCCGTTCGCCAGCAGGTTGGGTATGCGGGTAGGCAGTACCACTGGCTCTTCCAGCGTATCGTCAAAGTTGAGTGTGAAATCTACAGTGTCCTTATCAAGGTCTTCCAGCATGGCTTCCGCGATCTTCTGGAGGCGCACCTCCGTGTAACGCATGGCCGCCGGCATGTCCCCGTCTATCGAACCGAAGTTACCCTGACCGTCGATGAGCATGTAGCGGAGGCTCCAGGGCTGCGCCATGCGCACCATGGTGTCGTATACCGACGCGTCTCCGTGGGGGTGGTACTTACCCATTACGTCTCCCACCACACGGGCGGATTTCTTATAGGGTTTGTTGTGGGTGTTACCCAGCTCATTCATCCCGAACAACACCCGGCGATGCACCGGTTTGAAGCCGTCACGCACATCCGGCAATGCCCTCCCCACGATCACCGACATGGAATAGTCGATGTACGCGGTCTTCATCTGCTCCTCAATGTTGATCTGAACAATTCTACCTTCCTTTTGATTGTCTTGATTGTCCGTATTCTCTGTCATTATGTTATTGGTTTACAGGTTTTTCAGCCCTTTTAAATGAAGAGCAAATATAACGCTTTCAGCCCGTATTCAGAGGGTTTGGGGGCTATTTGTGAATAAAAAACAACCACCTGCGGGTTTGATGCTTAAAACTATTTGCCATACCTTCGCGTCATCTCCGGTAAATGTTCTATATATCTTAAATTTGATATATACCAGCCGATCACAAATTGGCAAGCAATTTGTTTATAACCCTATGAAAATCATACCTTATTGTGGGAGCGGAACAATGAACGAAACACCAACGGAACGCAGTGTTTATCTGAACATTCCCGGGATTTTATTGTTTACTCCCTGTAGTTTTTAACCATTTTCTAGTAATATGAAGAATATTCTATTGTTTGGCGCCGGCAAATCAGCAACCGTGCTGATAGACTATTTGCTGGCCAACGCCCCTCGGCAGAAGTGGCATATTACCGTGGCAGACAGCGACCTTATGCTGATCAAATCCAAGATCGGCAAGTCGTATTACGCCACACCCGCCGCTTTTGATATCAAAGACCAGGCTGCCCGGCAGCAGCTTATCCAGGAAACCGACCTCGTTATCTCCCTTCTTCCCCCGGCCCTGCACATCGTCATCGCCAAAGACTGCCTGCAGTTCGGCAAAAACCTCCTCACCGCTTCGTACATAGACCCCGAGATCCGCAAGCTGGAAAAGGACATCAAAAAAGCCGGCCTGCTCTTCATGTACGAAATGGGGCTCGACCCGGGGATCGATCATATGTCTGCCATGAAGCTCATCCATTCCATTGAAAAGAAAGGCGGGCAGATCTACTGTTTCAAATCCTACTGCGGGGGCCTCGTTTCTCCCGAAAGCAACGATAACCCCTGGCAGTACAAGATCTCCTGGAACTCCCGGAACATCGTACTGGCGGGCATTTCAGGCGCCACTTACAAAGAAAAGGGAAAGGTGAAGGAAGTGGATTACCAGCAGCTGTTCGACCAGAACAAGACCGTGCAGATCCCCGGCCTGGGCAAGCTCGCCTATTACCCCAACCGCGATTCGCTCAGCTATGTGGATGTGTATAATCTCGGCAACATCCCCACTTTCATGCGCGCCACCCTGCGTTACCCGGACTTCTGCGAAGGCTGGAACGCGCTCATCAAGCTGGGGCTTACAGATGATGCAAAGAAACAGCAGACGAACAACATGCCTTATTTCACCTGGGCCTCGCAAAACATACCGGTGGATGCGAACCTCAGCCACGAAGAGAACGTGGCGAATTTCCTGGGGGTGAGCAGCAAGAGCAAACTGCTGCGCCAGCTTAAATTTCTCGGTATTTTGAACGGGGAATTGATTAACTTAGGAGAGCAAACCAACGCGGGCGTACTGCAGCATGTGCTCGATACAAAGCTCAAAATGGAACCATCAGACAAGGATATGATCGTCATGCTGCACGAGATCGAATTCGAACGACGCAACATGGGCACCAAGCTTCACAGTTATATGATCGTCCAGGGAGAAGACAACCTCCGCACCGCAATGGCCAAAACAGTCGGCCTGCCGCTGGGCATCATGGCAAAACTGGTACTGTCAGGCAATTTGGAATTAACAGGTTTACAGATCCCCGTCATGCCCGAAGTATACAATCCTGTACTGAGGGAACTCGAGGAATACGATATCAGGTTTGAAGAGAGTTTCGAATAAGAAAATATTTTTTCCTATGTAAACTCCGTCTTGTAATGAGATTGAACATGTGAATGTACGGACCGTCCTGGCTTAGCCGGGACGGTTTTTTTATTTCTTCAGCAGCGCCATCAGCTCCGCCATCCCTTCCGTGGCGGGCTTTTCGATCAGGTGGTAATCGCTGCCTTTCACCGGCGGTATCTTTTTATCGATGATGTATTTCGGCACGCCCGGGCGCAGGTAATCTACCAGCCCCGCCGCGGGATACACATTCAGTGAAGTGCCGATCAGTACGAACAGGTCTGCCTGCACGATCTCCAGCACCGCGGGCTCTATCATGGTCACCGATTCGCCGAACCAAACCACATGCGGGCGGAACTGCCCGCCATCCGGCGCCAGCTCTCCCATCGCGATATCTCCTTCCACGGGATATAATTCTGTTTCATTCAGCACGCTGCGTTTTTTGAGGATCTCTCCATGCAGGTGCAGCACACGCGTGCTGCCGGCGCGCTCGTGCAGGTCGTCTATATTCTGCGTGATGATGCGCACATCGTACCATTCTTCCAGCTGCGCAAGACCCATATGCGCACTGTTGGGCTGCGCGGCCATCACGTCTTTGCGGCGCATGTTGTAAAAATCCTGTACCAGCGAAGGATTCTTTTCCCAGCCCAGCGGGCTCGCCACTTCGTAGATGTCGTACCCTTCCCACAATCCGTCGCTGTCCCTGAAAGTGCGGAGGCCGCTTTCGGCGCTGATGCCTGCGCCGGTGAGCACGATAAGCTTTGGTTTCATTTGTTATCTGGCTTTCTACAATATTAAGTCAAAAAGAGAGGACTTAAAAAACGCATGCATGCGGGAGATGCATGTTGCATGAAAAGCTGTTGCAGGCAAAGTGCTTTTAAAAACAAAACCCCGCATCAGCGGGGCTTTGCAGGCATTTATTTGGCGTTCGCCATTTCCATTATTTTTTCAAACTCTTCTGCTTTCACCGTGCCGACCGAAAGCCTTCCCAGCCTGATGAGGTCCATGTTCGCCAGGCTTTTTTCTGCCTTCATCTGCGCGAGCGTCACCGGCTTTTTCAATTTCTTCAGCGGCGCAAGGTCTACCGCCAGCCAGGCAGGATCGGGCGTAGTGGGGTCCTGGTAAGATTCTTTCACCACTTTCGCGATGCCCACTATTTCAAGGCCTTCGTTGCTGTGGTACCAGAGCACCTGGTCGCCTTTTTTCATGGCGCGCAGGTTGTTGCGGGCAGCGTAATTGCGTACGCCGTCCCAATGCGTTTTCCCGTCTGCAACAAATTGATCCCAGGAGTATTTAAAAGGTTCGGATTTCACTAACCAGTATTGCATTGCCCGAAGTTTTTATCAGTTAGATAGTATGAATCGCTGTGTTAAAGCCCATCCGGCTGCGCATGCGGCGGCGCTTACAAATGACCGCGGCGGTTTACCAGCCGCTGGCCAGCACGTCCGCGATGTGCATGATCTTAATGTTCTGCCCATGTTTGCGGATGTAGCCATCCAGGTGCATGAGGCAGCTGAGGTCGGTGGAGATGAGGTAATCGGCCCCGCTGTCGCTGGCGTTGTGCACTTTCTGTTCGCCCATGCCCAGTGAAATGGGTTTGTACTTCACGGCAAATGTACCGCCAAACCCGCAGCATACTTCACTGTCGTTCATTTCGCGCAGCTCCAGCCCTTTCACTTTTTCGAGCAGCTTGCGCGGCCCTTCCTTGATGCCGCATTCGCGCAGGGCGCCGCAGGCGTCGTGGTAGGTGCCTACGCCTTCGAGCGTGGCCCCGATGTCTGTTACATGCAGCACGTCTACCAGGAATTCGGTGAATTCGTAGAGGTTTTTGCGGAGAAGCTTTACATCGTTGTGAGCGGCTGAGTTGTCGAACAGCTTGCCGTAGTAATTGCGCACAAAACCGGTGCAGGAGCCGCTGGGCGCGACTATATAATCGTATGTATGGAAGTCTTTGAGGAATTTGGTGGCCACGGAGCGGCATTCGTCCTGGTAACCGGCATTGAAGGCGGGCTGGCCGCAACAGGTCTGGTCTGTGTTATAGCTCACGTTGCACCCCAGTTTCTCCAGCACTTTTACCATATTGAAAGCGGTTTCAGGAAAAAGCTGGTCTACGAAGCACGGTATGAAAAGGTGTACGTTCATCTGTCAGTATCAGTTTGGGTCAATAAGCATCAAAAATAAGGTGTTACAGCATAACACGCAGATAGTTTGTTGCTGATTACAGATAGCTTTTTGAAAGTTGCCGCTGGAAGCTGATCATCTTGAGGGCTGTGAGAGCGCCTTCTTCGCCTTTGTGCCCATGCGCGCCGCCGAGGCGGTCTGTAGCCTGTTCCTGGTTATTCACCGTGAGTATGCCGAAGATCACCGGCACGGGAAGCTCCATATTCAGCTGCAATATCCCGTCTGTAACTGCTTTACATACGTAGTCGAAGTGCGGGGTCTCCCCCCTGATCACGCAGCCGAAAGCGATGATGGCGCTGGGCTGGCTGCCGGTGCCTTTGGATTGTTCCCAGATCTGCCGGCAGGCAAAGGGTAATTCGAAAGAGCCGGGCACTACCAGCTTTTTGTGGCCTACTTTGTATTCATCCAGCGTGCGCTCTGCGCCTGCCACCAGTTCGTTGACTATAAAGTCATTCCATTCCGTATAAACAATAACAACACTGGCACCCTCCAGTTGAAGAATGCCAGCGTTGTTGAGTAAGGTCTGATTATGTATGGACATTTCCCGTATTTATTTCACCACACCCAGCCTTGCCAGGTATTTATCCATCTGGCCACCTTCGGTAGACAGCGGATATTTTTGTTTGATCTGCTGGTAGATCGCGATCGCGTCCTGCGGCTTGTTGCCTTTTTCAAGCGCCAGGCCTGCGCGGAACAGGTACATGGGGCTCAGCAGTTCGTTATCGTCTGCGCCGGCTTTTTTATAATAAGAAACGGCGTCGTCCACTTTGTTCAGCTCCATGTAAGCGTCGCCGATCAGGCCGTTGGCCATGGACTGTACCACCAGGTCGCCGGAAGAGAAGCTCTTCAGCATGTCGATGCCTTTCTGGAATTCGCCGAGCTTCACATAACAAACGCCTGCGCTGTATTTCGCGAGGTTGCCTGCTTTGGTGCTGCCGTATTTATCGATCACCTGGAGAAAACCGTAGTTGTTGCCGTCGCCGTTCAGCGCCAGCTTGAAGGAATCTACCGCGAAATTGTTCTGTGCGGCGAAGATGGCTTCCTGCGCTTTCTTTTCGGCAGGAGCTTTCACAAAGCGGGTGTAACCGAAGTAACCGCCCACGATCACTACTACCGCCAGGATGGCGATGTTGATCACGTTCTTGTTCTTTGAATAAAAGTCCTGCGCACGGTCTGCCGTTGCCTGCAGGTCAAAATCCTGGTTTTTGGCAGCAGCTGCCGGTTGTTTGGTGTGTGGTTTATTTTCTGACATTGTTGTAGTTGAATATTTGATAGGTGGACAGGGAATTAGTCAACGATGAAAGGATAATCCTGCTGGATGTACACGTCTTTCAGCAGTTCATCGTCAGACGGCCAGGGGCTTTCTTCCGCGAACTTCACGGATTCTTCCACCTCGTTCTTCACCCTTTCGTTGATCGCTTCCAGTTCTGCATCGTTGATCCACTTGTTTTTCTGCAGGGTGTTGAGCACCAGCGTGAGCGGATCTCTTTCTTTATATTCTTCCACCTCTTCTTTCGTGCGGTATTTGGCGGGGTCGCTCATGGAGTGGCCGCGGTAACGGTAAGTTTTGATCTCCAGCAGGGTCGGGCCGCCGTTTTCGCGCGCACGGTTGATCGCCCTTTCGATGCCTTCGTGAACGGCTTCGCAGCTCATGCCGTCGATAGAATCGGCGGGCATTTCGTAAGCGTCGGCCAGTTTGTAGATATCGAGTACGTTGGAAGTACGTTCAACGGAAGTACCCATGGCGTAGTGATTGTTCTCGCAGATGAATACCACGGGAAGTTTCCACAGCATGGCCATGTTGAAGGTTTCGTGCAGCATACCCTGGCGGGCGGCGCCGTCGCCGAAGAAACAAAGCACTGCGTTCTGCGTGCCCAGGTATTGCTCGGCAAAAGCCAGGCCTGCGCCAGTGCCTATCTGGGCGCCTACGATGCCGTGGCCGCCGAAGAAACCGTGTTCTTTCGAGAAAAAGTGCATGGAACCGCCTTTGCCTTTGGAGCAGCCGGTAGCCTTACCATACAGTTCCGCCATGCATTCCTTTGCAGTAATGCCTTTGGCGATCGCCAGCGCGTGGTCGCGGTAGGCGGTGATGAATTTATCGCCGGGTTTGGTAGCCGTCATCGCAGCTGCCGCAATCGCTTCCTGACCAATGTAAAGGTGGCAGAACCCACGTATTTTTTGCATACCGTACAGTTGCCCAGCTTTCTCTTCAAAGCGGCGCAGTAACAGCATCAATTCGTACCAGTATAGATAAGTCTCTTTGGTGAATTTCGTCTTCACGTCTGTTAAAGTTTGCACTATCTTCTAAATTTGTTCGCAAATATAACAGGAAAATCTGCAAATTCAAGCAATTTTGCAGAAGGAAGCACAAACCCGCTTCCGGGAGCGCAAGATATTGCTCCTCCATGCATTAAAAATATTACTTCATTATATTAATTATTCCGGCCAAGATTGCTTTCCGTTTCCAAAATATCACTCACCCAGTTCAAGAATTACGCCCACCGCAGCTTCCGGTTCACCTCCCGGATCGTAGGCATCACCGGCCGCAATGGCTCCGGGAAGACCAACCTGCTCGATGCGATCTATTACCTCTGCTTCACCAAAAGTTATTTCAGCACCGCGGAAAGCCAGAACGTACAATATACCATGAACGGGTTCAGGCTGGAAGCCAGCCTGCAAAGGCATTTAAAGGAAGAGAAGATCGTATGCACCGTGAAGGAAGGGAAAAAAGATATTGCGCTGAACGATGAGCCCTATGATAAATTCTCCCGCCATATCGGGCAGTTTCCCGCCGTGATGATCGCCCCGGACGATGCGGAGATCATCCTCGGGGGCAGCGAAGACCGCCGCCGGTGGCTGGATGCGCTGCTTTCACAGCTTATTCCCGGTTACCTGGACCACCTCATCGCCTATCATAAAATATTGCAGCAGCGCAACAGCCTGCTGAAGGCCATGCTCACCATGACCCATTCGCCGGACCCGCTGCTGGACGTTTTTGATGAACAACTGGTACAACATGGGGTACCCGTTTTTGAAGCAAGGAAGGATTTCCTGGAAACTTTCATCGGCAAAGTGCAGGACCGCTACGATTACCTGGCCGGGCAGCATGAAACCGTGGCCTTCCGCTACCAGAGCCAGTTGCTGGAACAACCGCTGGCCGCGTTGCTGGCGGCCAACCGCCTGCGCGACAAACAGCTGCAGCGCACCACGCAGGGCATTCACCGCGACGACCTGCTGTTCCTGCTGGACGAGCATCCCATGAAAACCAGCGCCTCACAGGGCCAGCGCAAGAGTTTCCTCTTCGCGCTCAAACTGGCGCAGTACGAGGCCATCCGCGAACATAAGCACTTCCCTCCCATCCTGCTGCTGGACGACGTGTTCGAAAAGCTGGACCAGGAGCGGGTTTCAAGGCTCATTGCACTGGTGCAGGGCCCCGGTTACGGCCAGGTGTTCATTACCGACACGCATGGAGACAGGCTCCGCGCCGCATTTGCAGACAATCCTGAAGTGATCCAGCTGATATCCATGCAGGAGGAATAAGTGCTAACGCCGCATCAATCCTGCTATCAGGGAAATAAGGAAAAGCACGATGAAAATGAAGAAGAGGATCTTGGCGATGGATACCGCGCCGGCCGCAATGCCGCCAAAACCAAAGATGGCGGCCACGATGGCGATGATCAGGAAAATAACTGCCCAACGTAACATAATCAAGGTTTTTAAGGTTAAACAATATCGCTATATCCTTCCTTTTACAATTATCATTCCACGAATGCAGTTGGACATTTATTCCGCGGCCGGGATGGAAATACGCTTAATTTCGCGCAAATTCTTTTTATGATACGCAGGCAAGCGGGGCCACTGACCTTTATCTTCCTCACCTTACTGATCGATTTTATTGGCTTCGGCATTGTGATCCCGGTAATCCCCAAACTCATTGAACAGCTTATTCAAGGGAACGTGAGCGACGCCTCCCAATACGGCGGCTGGCTCACCTTTGCCTATGCGTTCGTGCAGTTCTTCTTTGCCCCCATCCTCGGCGGGCTTAGCGACAAATACGGCCGCAGGCCCGTGCTGCTCATGTCCATGTTCGGCATGGGCGTCGATTACCTGTTCCTGGCCTTTGCCCCTTCTATCGTATGGCTGTTCGTGGGCCGCATCATCCTCGGCATCACCGGGGCCAGCATGACGGCCGCTTCCGCTTATATTGCAGACATCAGTACGCCCGAAAAACGCGCCCAGAACTTCGGGTTGCTGGGCATGGCCTTCGGTCTCGGTTTTATACTCGGGCCCGCCATCGGCGGCCTCGTGGCCGATGCATGGGGCGTTCGCGCGCCTTTCCTGCTGGCCGCCGGGTTTTCACTGGTGAACTGGCTGTATGGTTATTTCATTCTCCCCGAATCCCTCAAAAAAGAGAACAGGCGGGCTTTTGAATGGAAACGCGCCAACCCCGTGGGAGCGCTGATACAAATACGCAAATACAAGAAGATATACTCCCTGCTGGGCGCCATCGCGCTGGTGTTCACCGCCGTTCATTCCATCCAGAGCAACTGGACCTTCTTTACCATGTACAAATTCGGGTGGACGGAGAAGATGGTGGGTTATTCCCTCTCCTTTTCCGGCCTGATGCTGGCCATTGTGCAGGGCGGGCTTATCAGGGCCGTGCTGCCTAAGCTGGGCTATCACCGCGCGGTGTATGTCGGTTTGCTGATCTACGGGCTGAGCTTCATTTTGTTCGGGATGGTCACAGAAGGCTGGATGATGTTTGCCGTAACGGCCGTTTACAGCATGGGCGGCATTTTCGGGCCCAGCCTGCAGGGCGTGATGAGCAACCAGGTGCCGCCCAATGAACAGGGGGAATTGCAGGGCGCTTTTACCAGCCTTATCAGTCTTACCAATATCATCGGGCCGCTGGTGATGACGGGGCTTTTCCATTATTGCACGAAGGACGGCACGCCTGTCCATTTCCCGGCCGCGCCTTTTCACCTGAGCGCTTTACTCACGCTCACGGCCGCGGTACTGGCCATACGCAGCTTCCGGAAATCACTCCCGCAAAAGGCCGAAAGCGTGATCCCAGCTGCCGCTCCGGAAGCCGTAGGCGAACCACAGCACGTATAGAGATTCCAGGTGGCGGCACATGTCTATGCCGCCGGTATCGATAATATCTTTCCAGCCGATCTGGCTGAGCAGGTCAGAGACGGCCAGCTTGGCCAGGTCGTCGTTCCCGGCGATCAGCATGGCCGGGGTTCCCCGGGAGAATTGCGGGTTGACCATCAGTTCGCTGCCAATGGTGTTGAGCGCTTTCACCACATGTGCATCCTGCAGCCAGGCCTGCACCTGTTCCCCACCGGAAGCCGCGCTGCCGGTGGGCGCAAATCGGAGGCGGCCGGTCTTGTCGGACTCCTTGCCGTTTAGCGGGTTGGTAACGTCTATGAGGATTTTTTTCTTGAAGTTCCAGATGCCGGCCATTTCCACGGCTTCCTTGGTGCCCTGCCAGCTGGTGCAGAGGAAAATGACATCACCGAAGGCCGCGGCTTCTGAATAAGGGCCTATGCTGACGCTGCTGTGCTCTCTCCGCCACTTTTCCAGCGATTCCTTACCGGTATGGCGGGTGCCGATCTTGACAGCATGCCCCAGGCGCGAAAAGCCCGCTGCAAGCGCAATGCCTGCCGCGCCCGATCCAAGGATAGCGATCTTCATACTACCAGGATTTAGTATGGTAAGTTACACAAAAGCCCCGGCATTTACTGCAGGTAAGAGAGGAAACGCTGCATGCCCTGCCGTTTGGCGGGGGTTAGGCGGTAGCTGATATTTTGTGTATAATAGGTCGTAAGGTCATAGTCAGGGCTGCTGTTCTCCGCCACCACGGCAGGCAGGCTGTTCAGCCCGATGCTGTTGGCGTCGTTGAAAAGCTGGATGAACTCAATAGGCAGCGGCCTGTTGCTGATCCATGCGGCAAACACGAAAGGAAGGCTGGTAAAGCGCATCCAGGCTTCCGCCAGGTCGTACACAAAAGGCGAGATATGGCGTTGCCGCAGCGCCCTGTCTCCTATCACCAGCCCGGCGTCCGTGCCTTTGATCTGATCTTCGTAACCGCCGGCCGTTTCCACGAATTCCACGTTCAGCTTCCAGTAATCGCGCACCAGCACTTTCAGCAGCGCCACGGAAGTGCGGCTCTGGTAATCGAGATAAATGCGTTTGATCTCCTGCAGGGGCACTTCGCTGAAAAGGCAGACGGACGCCACGGGGCCTTCCGCGCCGATGCAAAAATCCGCGATAATGTGATATTCTTTCAGTTTAGGAATAATCGCTACGGGCACCAGCGCCACATCCACCTCGCCGTCTATCAGCTGGCGCGCAATTTTAGCGGGGTAATCCATCGTGAGTTCCATGGACCGGAGCACTTTATGATCCTTGAATCCGTACAACAAAGGCTTTGTATTCAGATAACTGACTGCCGCTACTTTTACTTTCCGTTCCAATTTCTGTAATTTTGAGCCTGCTAAAATACAGGAATTTTATTTGACAGGATAATCAATACATGATGCAATTACAAGCTTTAACTGCTATTTCCCCGGTAGACGGGCGTTACAGGGGTCAACTGGAAGAACTGGCGCCCTATTTTTCCGAGTTCGCG
Source organism: Chitinophaga sp. YIM B06452 (assembly GCF_039655965.1). Classification (NCBI taxonomy): domain Bacteria; kingdom Pseudomonadati; phylum Bacteroidota; class Chitinophagia; order Chitinophagales; family Chitinophagaceae; genus Chitinophaga; species Chitinophaga sp. YIM B06452. Next base: position 76,784 of record NZ_JAWLKY010000010.1, read on the forward strand.
TTGATTCGTTACCGTGTACAGGTGGAAGTGGAATACTTCATTGCCCTGTCTGAACAGAAGCTTTTTTCGATCCCCAAAGCCAAGATCCCTGCCCTGCGCAGGATCTACCAGGAGTTTTCCCTCGAAAACGCCCAGCTGGTAAAGGATACCGAAAAGGTGACCAACCACGACGTGAAAGCCGTGGAATACTTCCTCAAGAACGAGATGAAGAACCTCGGGCTGGAAGACAAACTGGAATGGGTGCACTTCGGCCTTACTTCGCAGGATGTGAACAATACCGCCACACCCCTGCTTTGGAAGGAAGCCGTGGAACATGTGTATCTTCCCGCCATCTCCAACCTCATCCTTCATCTGAAGAAATTTGCCAAAGACTGGAAAGATGTGCCTATGCTGGCCCGCACGCATGGCCAGCCCGCTTCCCCTACCCGCCTCGGTAAAGAGATACAGGTGTTCGTGGAAAGGCTCGAAGGACAGGTGAAACTGCTGGCGGATATTCCTTTCGCAGCGAAATTCGGCGGCGCTACCGGCAATTTCAACGCGCATCATGTGGCATTCCCTGCCGTGAACTGGGAAAAATTCGGCAACAAGTTCGTGAACAACGTGCTGGGCCTGCAACGCATGCAATTCACCACGCAGATAGAGCACTACGATAATATCGCCGCGCAGTTCGATACGCTGAAAAGGGTGAACAACATCCTCGTGGATTTCGCCCGCGATGTGTGGACCTATATTTCCATGGATTATTTCAAGCAGAAGATCAAAAAGAACGAAGTGGGCTCCTCCGCCATGCCGCATAAGGTCAATCCGATCGACTTTGAAAACGCCGAAGGCAACCTTGGCCTGGCCAACGCCATCTTCGAGCACCTGAGCGCCAAGCTGCCCATCAGCCGCCTCCAGCGCGACCTTACGGATTCCACCGTGCTGCGCAATGTGGGCGTGCCTTTCGCGCATACGCTGCTGGCGTTCAAGAGCCTGGACAAAGGTTTGAATAAACTCATCCTCAACGAAACCAAACTGCATGAGGATCTTGAGCGCAACTGGGCCGTGGTGGCGGAAGCTATCCAGACGGTACTGCGCCGCGAGAATTATCCCGCGCCTTACGAAGCGCTGAAAGAGCTGACCCGCGGCGGCGACCAGATCACGCAGAAGACCATGCACAAATTCATTGACGGGCTGAAGATCAGCGCTGCGCTCAAAAAAGAGCTGAAAGCCATCACCCCGCACAACTATACCGGCATTCACTAATGGAGCATGCCATCATACTGTTTGATGGAGTGTGCAACTTCTGCAATGCCAGCGTGAACTTCGTGATCAGGCGCGACCAACACGACCGTTTCCGCTTTGCTCCCCTGCAATCTGCCGTGGGGCAGGCTTTGCAGGAACAGTACCAGCTGGATCCCAATACGCTCAGTACGTTTATATTGATCAATAACGGAAAGGCGTACACGAAAAGTACCGCAGCGCTGAAGGTTGCCCGCAGGCTGGGTTTCCCGGTGAACCTGGGTTATGCGTTCATCATCCTCCCTCCTTTTTTGCGGGATGCGGTGTATGGCCTGGTGGCGAAGAACCGGTATAAATGGTTCGGTAAAAAAGAGACCTGCATGGTGCCGGACGAACGCGTCCGGCGGAAGTTTATACAATAAGTAAAGGGCTGGCGGTTGCCGGCCCTTTTTTATGGATAATACCAGCGATCGGGAATAAAGCCACAATCGTGATAAGAACGAGATAAGACCGAAGTAATATGAAAGGGTGATGCCATGGAAAACTAATGGAATAATACCGGAAATGTGGAGATGAGCCGGAGATGACGTGGACTTGATCCGGATAAGAAGTTAAGGGTCAATTCGTTGGAAAACCGGTAGAATTATCATTAAAACCGCGCATTGAACTGGTTGTCAATAAATTGAATGAAATTCATGCACATTTTTTCCTGTTAATTTAATACACAAAAAAGGCCGGCCCATAATGGACCGGCCTGTATATAATGATTCATTCACAGATTACTTGGCGGGAGCTGCAGGCGCAGGAGCTGCGGGGGCTGCGGCAGGTTTCACGTCCAGCAGTTCCACGTCGAACACGAGGATGCTGTTGGGCTTGATAACGGGGCCGGAACCCTGCAGGCCGTAAGCCAGGGAAGAAGGGATCACCAGCGTGGCTTTGGAACCTTTCTTCAGCTGTGCCAGCGCATCATCCCATCCGGGAATAACGCGGCCTTCGCCTACGTTGAATTTCAGGGGCTCCAGCGGCATGCCGGGGCGGATAGTTGAATCCACGTTGGAATCGAACTTGGTGCCATCCATCAGTTTGCCGGTGTAGTTCACGGTTACTTCATCGCCAGCTTTAGCCTGTGCGCCGGTACCTTCCTGGGTTACAGCAATGTGTACGCCCTTGGGGGATTTGGTGGTTTTCAGGTTGTTCTTCTGGATGTATTCAGCGATCTCTTTTTCTTCTTTTGCATTCTGCGTAGCGGCGGCGTATTTGCTTTCCACTACGAAGGCCACTTTCATCACATCGCCTTTTTTAGCCATGGGAGGCATTTGAGGCATGGAATCCACGGGCAGTACGAATACGGCGCTGTCGCCCTCGGAGAGCATGGCAAAACCGTCCATCAGGTCGTATTTGTCCCTGGAATCGGTGATTACCAGCGGCAGCGCGCTGCCTTGCTGCTGGCGGGAACTCATCAGCAGGGAATCGTTCAGGTAAGAAGCGAAGTGTACCAGCACGGTATCACCTTTCTTCAGTTTCTCTCCTTTACCGGCTTTTTCGATAGTAAAGGCGATGCCGCCCGGTGTTTTTTTCGGGCCGCTTTTACCACAACTAGCCAGCGCCAGGGCTCCCAGTGATGCAGCAAGTAACAGGTTGTTCTTTTTCATTTGACTGTATTAGTGATTTGATATTGTATTGATTGCTATTGTAACAAATCCTCATTTTCATGCATCGCTTTCAGGAAGCGCTGTACCGTTTTCTCCAGAGAGTCAGTACTGCGGCCGCCGGAAGCGTTGAAGTGCCCCCCTCCTTCGAAATATTTACGCGCGAAGGTATTCACATCAAAGTTGCCTTTGGAACGGAAAGAGAGCTTCACCTCGCTGTTCCGGTCGATGATCAGCGCTGCTAATTTAATGCCTTGGATGGACAAAAGGAAATTTACCAGTCCTTCCGTATCCCCCGTTTGCAGGTCGAACCGCTTCAGGTCGCTGTAAGGGATGGCCATGATGGCTGTATTGGTCTCATAAAACACCTCCATCCGGTTCAAAAGGCTGTGGCCGATGAAGCGGAGGCGGTTTTCGAGGAAATTGTCGTAAATGGCCTGGTGGATGTACTCATGCTCCAGTCCTCTTTCCAGCAGATCGGCCACCATGCGGTGAACACGGGCGGAGGTAGAAGCGAAGCGGAAAGACCCGGTGTCCGTCATAGTCCCGGCGTAAATGCACTGGGCAATGTCGTTGTCGATATAATGCTCATCCCCAAGGCGGTAGATGATCTCGTAAACAAGCAAAGCAGTGGAGGCCGCGGAGGTGTCGCTGATGCCGTAGTCGAAGTCCGGCGAGGGTTCCAGGTGATGGTCCACCAGCACTTTCACGCATTGCAGTTTATCCAGGTGGGGTTCCAGGTTCTTGGTGCGGCTCATGGTGTTGAAATCCAGGCAGAAGAGCATTTCCACGCCTTCGAGGGCTTTGAGTGCTTTATCCTGGGCGGATTCGAAATCCAGGACGTTTTCGCTGCCGGGCATCCATTTCAGGAAATCCGGGAAATTGGTGGGGGAAATGACCGTTACGTCGTGCCCCTTGCGGCGCAGGTAGTGATACATGGCGAGCGAAGAGCCCATCGCATCGGCGTCGGGTTTCTGATGCATCGTTACCACTACTTTCTTGGGGCTGTCCAGCAGCGGCTTAATTTCCTCGATCGGCTTCATTCCTATAACTGTAATTTTAATGTACAAGGCGTTTGCAGCCACCTGCCTCCGTTCGTGCAAACGAAGTGCGAAGTTCTTCATTTGGGCCAGAATTTCAAAATTTTTTACGGCTTAACAAAATCTGTTTACTTTTGCGGCGCAATACGGTTTTTTCCAACTATAACGACTAATTCACAATATGAGCAACAGAACATTTACCATGATCAAGCCCGATGCAGTTCAGAACGGGCATATCGGCGGCATCCTGGACAAGATCTGCGCAGCAGGTTTCCGGATCGTAGCCATGAAACTGACCCGCCTGAGCGCTGAAAAAGCCGGCGAATTCTATGCCGTTCACAAGGAAAGGCCTTTTTACGGTGAACTGGTAGCGTTCATGAGCAGCGGCCACATCGTAGCCGCCATCCTGGAGAAAAGCAATGCCGTGGAAGATTTCCGCAAACTGATCGGCGCCACCAACCCCGCACAGGCCGAAGAAGGCACCATCCGCAAACTCTATGCAGAATCCATCGGCCGTAATGCCGTTCATGGTTCTGATTCAGATGAGAATGCGGAGATTGAAGGGAACTTTTTCTTTAGCGGGTTGGAGAGATTTTAAGGTTTAGATGGAATTATGATAGTGAAAGGCGGCCTGATGAGGACCGCCTTTTTTGCTGGATGTACTCCTGTTTAACCCATTAAGCCCTTCGGGCTGTATTTTAATTTATCGTCAATACACCTATGAAAAATATACAGTTCGGTATTTTTTTCATACTTTTCAGCCATAAAGCCTTAACCCAAATACGACAGGCTTTGTATTCCATTTTTAGTTTTAATTAGTATCCATATACCGAAGTCCCAACCTAAAATTATCATGAAAAGTTTCCTGTTACGACCCATCAATAGCTTGTTAATTATAACATTTCTCAGTTTCATCAGTTCCGGCCTTTCATTTGGACAATCCAACCAATTAAATGCTGTCATTCCCCCATCACCCCGGTCACAGGAGTTTGAGAAATTTATTAACTATAAAGTATCACTTTATAACGGGCTGCCTGAAATCAATATTAATTTCTACACTATTCAGTTAGATGGCGTCAATATCCCTATTGGCATATCCTACCACGCTTCCGGGATAAAATACGGCCAGATAAGCGGGGATGTCGGGCTTGGCTGGAACCTGAACCCGGGATACCGTATATCGAGAACAGTGCATGGCAGGATCGATGAAGCGTACGGTATGCCGGATATGAATAATTTTCCGAATGGTCAGACAATAGGAAGTTATTTAAGCGGGTTTACGTCCAAATATGACCATGACAGGTACCTCGCAAGGTATTTTGTAATGAGCCCAGGTGGAGATATTCCCGCGGTAGCAGCGTCCAGCAACGATTACCTTGATGGCCAGTACGATATGTTCACGATAGGCCTGCCGGATCAGGGAGGGAATTTTATTATTACCGACAGGCAAAACCGGGTTACGACCATGCTGGACAACGCGACATTGAATAAGATCAATTATACAGTTGCTGACGGTACTATCAATGGCTTTAACGTAACAGACGGAAGGGGCGTTCAGTATAAGCTGGGTGATAATGATCAGAATAATGAAAACTTGCAGGTTTATATAAACGGGGCATACAGGAAGTATAGTTCTGCGTGGCTGCTTAGTGAGATCACAACGGTATTCAATAATAAGATCAACTTTCAATACCAGCCGATCCAGGAATCCAGTGAAGGGATGCCTGCTTATAGCAGGACTATATTGGAGGGTGATTATGAGCAACATTGCGGCCCCAGCTATTACTCTTCATCTGATAATAAAGGTGCTACCCAGCAAGGGACCGTCAATAATTATAACACGAAAATCCTTTCTGCGATAACTACACCAAGTGAACAGGTTACAATAAGCCGGAATAGCAATGGCACAGTCAATGCGATTTCAATTGCAAAAGAAAATGGCATTTTGTTTAAGAAAATATCATTTTTCTATAGTCAGCCGGCAGAACGGATCTTCCTGGATTCAATCCAAATCGCGGGCGCAGATAATATAGTGGTTGAAAGATACTTCTTTGACTATACCTCAAAAGATATACGATTTCGTAACTATGACTGTTTCGGATATATTATCAATGATCCCGGTGGTGATTACAGGTTGGCCAATGAATATGGCAGGTTTGATTACAGTAGAGTAGATGGTGGCCCTGCTTTGCCCGACTATGTAATGTTGGCCGGTCTTAATAAGCGGGCAGTCCCTGTCTCCGATGTAGGCATGTTAAGTAAAATCACCTACCCCACCGGTGGCAAGCAGTATTTCTCCTATGCATCCAATCAATACGAAGCTATCATCAATGGCACTGCACAAATATTCTCTGGCGGAGGATTCAGGATATCACAAATCTCGGGCGATGACGTTGCGCGTGGGACAACCCTGACAAGGAACTACTACTATGGAAAGGGCATGCGCATAATCGATCCCACAAACCCCAGGTTATTTTTGAATGAAAATGTTATCCTGGCCAAGTTTGGATGTTCCAATGGGGATAAGATCGTCAGCTTAAGGCGAACGGTACAATCTTCGGCATTGAATGGGGAACTGGCAGACGCCATTGCACAGCCTAATACAGGTTGGTATAATGAGGTAACAGAAGACTATGGAACCGGGAAGATCGTTTACAAGTTCAACGTAGCGAATAATAATGAGGCAACTGTTTATCCTACAAGTGAAGGCGGTAATTATATATATGGTGGAACACTGGCTGTCCTCAAGTTCCCAGCTTACTATGTACCGTCGTACAATTACTGGAACAGGCCTTTTCTGACAGAAAAAACTGTTTATAAAGTAGAAAATTTCGTTTCCACTCCCGTTCAAAAGGAAAATTATGAATATACAATGCCGGTGCTGAGCCCTGGGAATAATGAATTCACAGGGCTGAAAGTATCCGCTTTTGCTTTGGGAAACCAAATTGGGTCCTCCAACTCAGCCATCCCGTTATACGATCTTTACACGAATTCAGGCCTCCAGTCTACATTTAACTATGGTACCTACACCATCACGCGTGGAGATATATTGCTGAGCAAAAAAAATGTCACTGATTATGATGTGCTAACGGGCAGCGAATTAAGAACGACATTGGAGTATAACTATACCGCCGGGAATTTAATTGCCAGCGAAAAAGTTACCAATAGTAAGGGGGAAGTACATATCACCAATTTCAAATACCCTTTTAACTATACTGGCATTACTGCTTCTGACAATATTTCGGCCGGAATAAAAAACATGAACAACATAAATATGGTTGTCCCTGTTATTGAAAAAAGCGTTTACAGGTCAAATACTGACGGCTCAAACAAAAGACTGCTTTCTTCGCAGTTCTTTTCATTCAAACCCACCTTTCCTGTGCCTGATAAAGTTTTCACCACGGAATCTGCCGCCCCGGTTACAAATTTTACCGAATCATCTGTTGTTGGAGGAGCTGTTACAAAGAACACTGCGTATAAAGAGCAAATTACGCTGGACCAATATGATGCGAAAGGAAATATTTTACAACAGTCAAAAACAAATGATACAAAGGAAGCTTATGTATGGGGCTATAATTCCCGGTACCCGGTCGCAAAGGTTGTTGGGAACGATTATAGTACCGTACAGCAGCATGTCAACCAGACCATGCTGGACAATGCTTTGAGCTATACTGAAGCCCAGATCAGGACAGAGTTGAATAAGCTAAGGACCAATTTACCAGGGGCACTTGTAAGCACTTATACTTATTCCCCGCTAATTGGTGTTACCAGTGAAACCAACCCTGCCGGTCAGAGTACTTACTACGAATACGACTCTTATGGCCGTCTTAAGCTTATTCGGAACAATGAGAATAATATTATCAAGCAATATGATTATAAGTACAAGACGGCAATAGCCCCGCTTTATTTCAACGTTTATAAAAGTCAGTCTTTTACTCGGAATGACTGCGGTACAGCTCACGGAACAGCAGTCACCTACGAAGTGCCTGCCGGTACATATTCCTCTTCTGTAAGTCAGACAGACGCTGACTCAAAAGCGCAGAATGATATAAACATAAACGGGCAGGCTTATGCAAACAAGTACGGATATTGCATTATTCATTACTACAATGTTGAGAAAAGCGGATTGTTTGTGCGCAATAACTGCACAGGAGATAGCATAGGGGGAAGAGTGGAATATGTTGTAGCAGCAGGTAAGCATTTTTCCGACATCAGCCAGGCAGACGCGGATCAAAAAGCGGACAATGATATTATTCAGAATGGCCAGGCATATGCAAACGCGACGAATGGCGCTTGCCTTCCACCCGTTTACACAAAACTGAGATTTGAAAATGTTGTGCAAACCCCGACACTTACCACGGGAGACGTCGTAGTGAGGTTTTACAGTAATTCAGCATGTACGATTCCGTATTCAGTCACGGGAAGTATTACAATTAACATAAAAGTTGTCAGGACCAGTACAATTGATAATATCAATACTGAAACGGAAGAATCATTTAATTGTTCCGGATCAAGCCAGGTGCTTAAATCTAATACAACGTTGTCTGAGAGGGCTTCCCAGGCGCCTGGGGCACCGGCCACAAATTATACGTTTACTCTGCAGGACGGATACGGGTATATCGTCAGGTAGCCGAAGTAATTGCCTGAATAAGATTAATCGATGTTTCTAACTTAGTTAATGTATAGCATGCAAAACCTATTATCGCCTTTACAGAGAGTCTTGTTTGTGATCATCTTGCTGACAACATCAATAAAGATGTTCGCGCAAAAGCCGAACACACAAACACAACCTTCCACTCCTACGCAAACGGTGAACCCTGTCCCTGCTGCTTACGGTGCGGGCACGAAAGTGAACTACGTGCGCACCTGGGAACCGGCCAAGCCCCTCACAGACCCTGCGGCGGTGATCGCAGAAACTGATGTCACCAATGTTCGCCAATCTACCCAATATGCAGACGGCCTGGGCCGCCCTTTGCAAACGGTGACCAAAGGCGGCTCCCCGGCTAAAAAAGATGTGGTAGCCCCGGTGATCTATGATGCTTTCGGCCGCGAGCAATTCCAATACTTACCTTATGTCTCCACCGCGGGTGATGGCACTTTTAAGACCAACCCCTTTTCCGATCAAAAAAATTTCTACGCGCCTGTTTCCGGTACACCCATCTATCCCGGGGAACAGGTATTTTATAACCAGACTGTCTTTGAAGCTTCTCCACTCAACCGGGTGCTGCAAATGATGGCCCCCGGCAACAGCTGGGCCGGATCCAACGTGGGCGTGAGCCAGCAATACCTGGTCAATGCCGTGAGCGACTCGGTACGCATCTGGACCATCGCTGCCGCTGACGGCAGTGTGCCGGCCAGTACCACCCGCTACAACGCCGGCGAGCTCTATAAGAATGTGACTACCGACGAAGCGGGCAACGCCGTGGTGGAATACAAAGACAAAGAAGGCCAGGTGATCTTAAAAAAAGTGCAGCTGGCCACCACGCCCGGCACCGGCCATGTGGGCTGGCTCTGCACGTATTATGTCTACGATGACCTGGGCAACCTGCGCTACGTGCTGCCGCCCAAAGCCGTGGAGATACTTTTGGGCAACAGCTGGAGCCTGGCAGATGCCACCTTGCGCAAAGAGCTCTGCTTCCGCTATGAATATGACGGCCGCCGCCGGATGCTCCTCAAACAGGTGCCCGGCACCGAACCGGTGTGGATGGTCTATGACGTGCGGGACCNTGACGGCCGCCGCCGGATGCTCCTCAAACAGGTGCCCGGCACCGAACCGGTGTGGATGGTCTATGACGTGCGGGACCGGCTGGTGTTCTCCCAAGACGGCCAGCTGCGGCTGACCAATCAATGGCTTACCACGCTCTACGACGGGCTGAACCGGCCCACGATGACGGCGCTCTACCAGACCACCACCCCGGTAGCCACCCTGCGCAGCCAGCTGGCCGTCGCCACTACCGCCCAAACCATCGCCCACACCATCCCGGGAGAAGACAGCCTGGTGGTCAACAGCCACGATGGCCGGGCCGCCTATAAAGGCAGAGTGTCCGTCACCGCCCTGGCGGGCTTCGAGGTGACAGCCAGCGCTACGGATGTCAGCCTGGAGATCGATCCCAACACCCAGCTGCGCACTGAAACGGTCACGGCCAACAATCCCCTGCCCAACCTGGACCCTGCTAAACTCTACGCTCTTACTTATACCCATTACGACGATTACAGCTATGCCGGTAAGAAGGACGCAAAAACAGCTTATTACACGACCTCTGAACTGCCGGCCCCATTGGGCACGCAGACAGGCGAACGCCCGGCTGCACAGTCGGCCCTCACCAAAGGCATGGTCACCGGCACCAAGGTGCGGGTACTGGACACCGACCAGTGGCTGGTGACCACCACCTATTACAACGAC
>NZ_JAWLKY010000011.1:0-60079 GCF_039655965.1 Chitinophaga sp. YIM B06452
ACCTGTATCAGGCAATGTGCTTAGCAATGATACTGATCTGGAAGGGAACACATTGACAGCCAGCCTTGTAGTAGCGCCTGTGAATGGAACGGTGGTGCTGAATGCCGACGGTTCCTTCACGTATACGCCGAATGCAAATTACAATGGCACTGATTCGCTGATCTACCAGGTTTGTGATAATGGTTCTCCGTCGCTCTGTGATACGGCAACACTGCACATCGCCATAACGAATGTGAATGAAAGACCGGTGGCTGTGAATGATGCTTACACGGTGAACGAAGATACTGCGCTGAATGTACCATCCCCGGGCCTGCTGGGCAACGACACCGATCCCGACGGCGATACGCTGGCAATTGCAGTTCTGGCTGCCCCAATGAACGGAACATTGACATTGAATCCGGATAGTTCCTTCATTTATGTGCCGGCGCCGAACTTCTTCGGCAACGACACAGCGTATTACACCATTACTGATCCTGATGGATTGATGGATACCGCGATGGTGATATTTACTGTAACCGGCGTAAACGATGCACCGACAGCAGCAGATGATGCACTTACCACTGACCAGAACAGCCCGGCCACCGGCAACCTGCTCAGCAACGACAGCGATATCGATGGCAATATCCTCACTGCGTCGGTAGTTTCAGGTCCGGCAAACGGTACCATCACCCTGAACGCAAACGGCAGCTTTACCTATACGCCTGCCAATGGCTTCAGCGGTGCGGATTCCATCACTTACCGCGTTTGCGACAGTGGCACACCATCCCGCTGCGATACCGCGACGGCAAGGTTCACCATTGCCGCGGGCAATATAAAACCGGTAGCTGTAAACGATACCATTACTGTAGTTTCCGGCGCAACCGTTACTCACGAAGCCCTTGTGAACGACAGCGATGGCAACGGCAATACGCTCACGGCCAGCATCATCCGCCAGCCGCAGCATGGTACGCTTGTGTTCACGCCAGCGGGCAGAGCAACCTACACCGCCAATGCGGGCTATACCGGCACCGATACGGTCATTTACAGGATATGTGATAATGGCGCCCCGGTGCTCTGTGATACGGGCGATATCTACATCACCATCACCGCAGTACCGGAAGAGCCCGCCGCGGGCTTGGCCAAAGCCGCCGATGCGCCTGTGTTACAGCCTGATGGCACGTACAGGCAAACATTCGTATTCACTCTCCGCAACACCGGCAATGCAGACCTGAAAAACGTGATGACCGGGGATGACCTCGGCAGGGTATTCCCTTCACCGGTAGCCTTCACAGTGGAAAGCATCACTGCCAGCGGAACGCTGATCGCGAACACAGCTTACAATGGTATCAGCGATACAGCGCTCCTGCAAAATCTCAGCACCCTGGACGCAGGCCGTCAGGACTCCATTACGCTTACGCTGAAAGTGAATGCCAACGGTAGCTTCGGGCCGTTTACCAATACCGCCACCCTGCAGGCGCAGAGTGTAAGGGACAACCTGCCGGTAACAGATATTTCAAACAACGGCCGCAATGCGGCAGCCCCGGGCAGCCAGCCCACCAGCTTCAGCTTTGCGGCCAACCCGCGGATCGGGCTTGCCAAGGCTGTAAGCGAAACCAGGCTGGAGATAGACGGCAGCTACACCTTTACGTACACCTTCTTCCTGCGGAACATCGGCAATACGGCACTCACGGAAATACGCCTGGCAGACAACCTCCAGGCAGTATTCCCCGCGCCGGTATCGTTCCGTGTAGCCGGAAACGTTACTGCTTCCGGCGGGCTTGCGCCCAACCCGGCGTTCAACGGCACTACAGATCAGCAACTCCTCGTGCCCGGCGGCAGCAGGCTTGAGCCCGGCAGGGAGGATACCGTTCGTTTGATGTTGAACGTATTGCCCAATAAGTCTTTCGGCACCTTCAACAACGTCGCGAATGTGCTGGCAAGGGTAGCCGCAACAGGCAATGATATCTCGGATGTATCCACCAATGGCAACCTGGCCGATCCGGACGGCAACGGCATCCCGGATGAACGGGCCGCCACGCCGGTGGTACTCAGTCCCACGCAGCTGCGCATCCCGCAAGGCTTCTCGCCGAATGGGGACGGGGTGAACGACCGCTTCGTGATCGGCAATGCCGGCAGCGACAAGATCAGCCTGGAAGTATACAACCGCTGGGGCAACGTCGTCTATAAATCCACTGAATACAGCAACGACTGGAATGGTACCTGCAACCTGGGTATTCACATGGGGCAAGACCTGCCTGACGGTACTTATTATTACGTAGTCGTGAATAGTACAACCGGTGAGAGGTACGTGAACTTCATCACCATAATGCGTTAAACCATGAAAAAGATCATCACCCTCTTCGTGATATTGTGCATGAGCCGGCAGTTGCTGGCGCAGCAGGAAGCCATGTATACGCAGTATATGTTCAATATGATGGCCGTAAACCCCGCCTATGCCGGCAGCCGCGGCGTGCTGAGCGCTACCGCTATGTACCGCAACCAGTGGGTGGGAGTGGAAGGCGCTCCCCGGACCGGCACACTTTCTTTTGATATGGCCACGCGCAATAAAAAAGTGGGGTTGGGGATACAGGCGTTCAACGACCGGATCGGCATTGTGAAAACCACCGGCTTCTACGCCTCTTACGCTTACCGCATCAATTTTAATGAGAATGGGTCTGCGCTTGCGATCGGTTTGCAGGGCGGGCTGAGCAATTACCGGGCGGACCTGACGAAGGTAGAGCTGACAGACGGCGGCGATCCGGCATTTATGCAGAATATCAATGCTATCATGCCCAGTTTTGGCGCGGGAATATTTTACAACACACCTAAATTTTACGCGGGGTTCTCTGTTCCCAATCTTGTAAAAAGCTACCTGCGCAAAGATCAATATCTGTATAGTACGGAAGTGGTCGCAAAAAAATATATGCATCTTTTCCTGGTAGCCGGTTACGTGTTCGACCTTAATGAAAACCTGAAGCTGAAGCCTTCTTTTCTCGTGAAAGCCGTAAGAGGAGCGCCGGTAGTGGTAGACGTCAATGCTAATTTCTGGATAAAGGAAATAGTGGGCATCGGCGCATCCTACAGAACGGGCGATGCTATTGCCGGGCTGCTGGAATTGCAGCTGAGCAACCAGTTCAGGCTGGGTTACGCTTATGATCACAGTATTTCCAATCTCGTGAAATACAACCAGGGCACGCATGAGATCATGCTGCGCTATGAATTCGGGTGGGACAGGAAGCAGGTGGTTTCCCCGAGATTTTTTTAACACGATATAACGAGCATTCATGCGTTTATCCGTCATCATACTTTCCTTTTTCATCCCGGCCTCCGGCCTGGCGCAAGCCGCTATGGCGGATTCTGCGCAATGGGAAACGGCTTACCTGAATATGAATTCCGGGTACGATGATCTTTGCCCCGCTGTGTTTAACCGTGGCCTCCTGTTCGTCAGCAACCGCGGCAGAACGCAGGCGGCTACGCGGCAGGATGCCGGCAACCGGTCCCCGTTCTTCACGCTCTTTTACGTGTACGACGTGGCCAGCCTGAAAGGCACTGCCGCGCCGCAATGGAGAACCGCTTCACCTGTGCAGCCGCAGGCGGTATCCGCCAGCAGCAACGATACCCGCAAACTGGCCGCCACCAGGCCGCCGGCGCCTTTGCCGCAGAATGTTGAACGGCTGGGGAAGGATGAGATATTATTGTTCAACGTGCAGGTGAACGACCGGCTGAACGATGGCCCCGTTGCATTTAACCAGCGGCAGGATACGATGTACATCACACGCAATGGCCGCAGCAGCGGCAAAAACAAGACGGACCGCCTGCAGATCCAGACACTGATATACCGGTATGGCAACTGGCTGCCGGCGGTAAGCCTGCCTTTCAATTCCGGTGAATATTCCACCGGCCACCCCGCGCTGCATCCACAGGGCAGCCTGTTGTATTTTGTATCAGACATGCCGGGTGGTATGGGAGGAAAGGATATTTATTACGCGCTTAAAACGGATTCAGGCTGGTCAGCCCCGCAAAACGCAGGCCCGCTGGTGAATACACCCGGGAATGAAATGTTCCCTTATTTCGCGCCGGACGGTACTTTGTATTTCTCTTCAGATGGCAGGGGAGGGCAGGGCGGCCTGGACCTTTTCTCCATCCGGCTTTCCGGCAATATGCCTTCCGGAGAAGCGCTTAACCTGGGCGCCCCCGTCAATTCCCCGCAGGATGATTTCGGCATATGGCTGAATAATGATGGCAGAACGGGTTACTTCAGCAGCAACCGCTATGGAACGGATGATGTGTTTGAAATGAGAAGGAAATGATCAGACGAGCGAATTCAAATGCCAGACCCTCGCAGCCACAAACGCCGCGATGGCCGCGTACAGGATATATACCCACAACCTGCTGCCGCGGGCGAGGAACAGCCCGGTGCCGGTGAGCACAATGATCAGCAGCGCCCATACGTGCAGAACCAGGAATGCATCATTATCCAGCTGTTTGATCGAGGGATCATACGCATACCGGTAAGGTGAGGTAATGGCAAAAAAGAAGGTGATGACGGCGATCACCGCGAGACAAACGACCTGTAATATCTTATTCTCTTTCATACAACAGGAAAAATGAAAAGCCCCCGTGCTGCGGAGGCTTTTTGAATATTTATAACGGGATGTTCCCGTGTTTTTTCTTCGGCATGTTCACCACTTTATTCTCCAGCATCTTGTAGCCTCGGATGAGTTTGTCCCGTGTTTCTTCGGGGCTCACCACCTCGTCTATATAACCTTTTTCGGCTGCGAGGTAAGGGTTGGCGAAGCGTTCGGTGTAATCGGCCACCAGTTCGTTCATGCGGGCTTCTTTATCCGTAGCGGTATCTATCTCTTTTTTGTAGATGATCTCTACTGCTCCTTTCGGGCCCATCACGGCTATTTCCGCCTGCGGGAAGGCAAAGTTCAGGTCTGCGCCGATGTGCTTGGAATTCATCACGCAATACGCGCCGCCGTATGCTTTGCGGGTGGTAACGGTGATCTTGGGGACAGTGGCTTCGCTGAGGGCGAAAAGCAGTTTGGCGCCATTGGTGATGATGCCGTTCCACTCCTGGTCTGTACCGGGCAGGAAGCCGGGCACGTCTACCAGCACCAGCAGCGGGATGTTGAACGCGTCGCAGAATCGGGTGAAGCGGGCGCCTTTCACGGAAGCGTGAATGTCCAGCACGCCGGCCAGCACAGCGGGCTGGTTGGCCACGATGCCGATGCTCCTGCCTGCAATGCGCGCAAAGCCCACGATGATATTGTCTGCAAAATCTTTATGCACTTCCAGGAAGCTGCCTGCATCCGTCAGTTCCGCGATCACTTCCTTCATATCGTAAGGCTGGTTCGGGTTCTCGGGGATCATGTTATTCAGTGCGGGGCGGCTTTCGTTGGTGGTTTCGTAGGGGTACACCGGCGCCGTGTCTTCACAGTTCTGCGGCATATAGCTCAGCAGTTCCTTGATGTTGCGGATGCATTCCACTTCGTTGGCGCAGGCAAAATGTGTTACGCCGCTTTTGGTGGCATGGGTATGCGCGCCGCCGAGGGCTTCGCTGGTCACTTCTTCATGGGTAACGGTCTTTACCACGTTGGGGCCGGTCACGAACATGTAGGAAGTGTTTTCCACCATCAGGATAAAATCGGTGATGGCGGGGGAATAAACGGCGCCGCCGGCACAGGGCCCCATGATGGCGGATATCTGCGGTATCACGCCGGAGGCGCGGGTGTTGCGGTAGAAAATGTCGGCGTAACCGGCGAGGCTCACCACGCCTTCCTGGATGCGCGCGCCGCCGCTGTCGTTCAGGCCGATAACGGGCGCGCCGTTTTCCATGGCGAGGTCCATCACGCGGCAGATCTTACGGGCATGCGGCTCGGAAAGGCTGCCGCCATACACGGTAAAGTCCTGGGAAAATACATACACCAGCCGGCCGTTCACGGTGCCGTAGCCCGTTACCACCCCGTCGCCGGGAAACTGCTCCTGGTCTGTGGTCATACCCTTATTGCGGTTGTGCACAAACATGCCCAGTTCTTCAAAAGAACCTTCGTCCAGCAAAAGCTGTAATCTTTCGCGGGCCGTCAGTTTGCCTTTCTTATGCTGGGAATCGATGCGTGCCTGTCCGCCGCCAAGCTGCGCTTCGGCGATCTTGGATTGTAGTTCCTGGATTTTACTCATTTTGTAAAAATACGGAAAGCGCCTTAATTAACAGGCTGCCTGTTTATGGAAAGTGAATGGCCACTTTCGGCAGGAGGAGGGTATCTGAAGAATTGCCTGCATTGTCTTTGATAAATACTTTCAGCTGGCTGGTATCTACTTTGTTGGGAGGGGGATTGCCGCTGCCGAACTGGCGAAGGCGGATGAAGGTCTGGTCTGAAGCGTCGCCCATGATGAGCGTCAGCTCCGCATTGATCTTGGTGCCTTTGTGGATCTCAAGGCTGGGCATTTTAATGAATTCATAGGGGTCGCGGGTGCCATTGTCGGTGGCGGTATCCATCCGGTAAAGGTCCAGGAAATAAAGGTTGCCTTCTGTATCGCCGTCCCCATCCTGCAGGTTAAAATAAAACTCAACCTGCTCTACTTCCACCGGCACGTCTTCCATGGTTACGGACTTAAAGGTCAGGATGGGCTTGGTGCCACCGGCCCCCTCTTTTTTACAACCGAAGAAACCGAAGGCTATAGCGGATAAAAGTATTATTTTCTTCATATAACAAACCTACATTAAAATGACCAAAAGGCAAAACAACCTGCATTATAAACGCCAGGTATCCCCGGTTTGTTACATATACCTCCGGGTATTCGTAAATTTGCTCCCCAGATGAAGGATCAACTCGCCGCAAGGATATTTTCAGAAAAGGACCCTATGGCCCTGGCGCCGGAGCTTTTCAGGCTCCAGTACGGGCAGAATGCCCTCTACCGGGCTTATGTGGATGCCCTCCGGGTGAACCCCGCACAGGTGAACGCGCCCGAACAGATCCCTTTCCTGCCCATCCGCTTTTTTAAGACCCACCCCGTGGTTTGCGGGGAATTTGAACCCGAAGCCATATTCGAAAGCAGCGGCACCACGCAAACGCAGAACAGCCGCCACCTGGTGAAAGATACGGGCATCTATACACGCAGTTTTATGGACGCCTTCCGCCGCTTCTACGGTCCCGTGGAAGGCTTTGTGGTACTGGGCCTGCTGCCTTCCTACCTGGAAAGGCAACATTCCTCGCTCGTATACATGGTGCAGGAAATGATCACGCGCAGCGGCCATCCCGAAAGCGGTTTTTACCTGTACGAACACGATAAACTGGCAGACACGCTGCTGGCCCTGGAAGCCCGCCGCCAGCCCGTGCTGCTCATCGGCGTCACCTTTGCCCTCCTGGATTTCGCGGAAGCTTACCGCCTGAACCTGCGCCACACCATCGTGATGGAAACCGGCGGCATGAAAGGCCGCCGCGAAGAATGGACCCGCAGCGAACTGCATGATTTTCTCATGGAAAGACTCGGCGTGCCTGCCATCCACGCGGAATACGGCATGACCGAGCTGCTCAGCCAGGCCTATTCCAAAGGCGGCGGCCTGTTCCAATGCCCGCCCTGGATGAAAGTGATGGTACGCGACGAAAATGATCCTTTCGACCTCTCCGCCGCTTCCGCCTCGGGCGTCATCAACGTAATAGACCTCGCCAATATCCACTCCTGCGCTTTCATTGCCACAGACGACATTGGCCGGCTGCAGGCCGATGGCAGTTTTGAAGTACTCGGCCGCCTGGACCACTCCGCCCTGCGCGGCTGCAGTCTAATGGTCAGTTAGTTATGGTGTTTTAGAATAATATGTTTACCTTGCCCGGAGAATCACCAGACCTATGAAAACACCTATCCTCCTGGCATTGGCCCTGTTCCTGTGTATGCCGGCCCTCCAGGCGCAGCTGCTCAAAAAGCTGACCGGCAAAAAGAAGGCGCCCGTTGAAACGGAAGAGACCATAGACGAAACTTTCCCGCAGGCGCGCGGCAGGGCCAAAGCCGCAACGCCGGAACCCACCCTGATCATCGGCGGCGACGAGAGCGTGCGCATGGATTCCTCCTACGAATACGACTGGGCCGTGTACCAGGAAAGCGAAGCCTTCCAGGGCAGCCAGCGGGTGATAGACGGAGGGGAAGACATCGTGATCTATTACAGCAGCACTGAACCGGCTTTCTGCATACAGCTGAAGAGCCGCAGTACCGGCACGCGGTATCATTTTTACGGGGATTTCGGGAAAGAATCGCAGCTTATGCTGGCCGGTGTGGGCGGCATTGCCAGCGGCGACAAAACAAGGCTGCAGCTGGAAGGCATGGAGCCCGTTTATCCCGGTGAGATCGGCTACCTGAGCCAGCTGAAAAAGACCGGCAGCAAAAAAGTGATCGCGGGCGTGGCCTGCGAAGAATACGTGGCGCACAACCTCCGGCACGACCCGCGGGTGGTGAACACCAATCATTCCAAAGTAACCGCCTACGTATGGATCCCTATGGACCCGCATGCCGTATTCCCCGGTTACAGCCTGATGCCTGATCATTTCAAGATACAGATAGAACGTATGCGCATAGCCGGCTCATACCCGCCGGTGGTGATGCCGCTGGAAATGTTCCTGGAATACGGGAATGGCGATAAAGTGTTCACCCACACCACGCACATCATCATCAAAGAAAGACGGAAAGTGGAATTGGCGGACATCAATAAATAGGGTAAAAAGATCCCGGCCCGCATCGGCGCTTCTTCCGGGGGCAATGTTGGCGATATGGGTTGTACAGGGATGAACTTTCATGGGGGATGCGGACAGACCTGGTTGTTCGGGCTCCTATCTATCATCCATAAAAATGCGATAGCAAGCGGTTTATATGAAAATTCAATTGTAATGCGACGGGTTACACGTTAAACAGGCTGCATGAATTTAACGAGTTCGGGGTTCATAAACTATTTTATATTCGGCGGATTATCCGTATATTCTTTGACAGGCGGCAAAAAGCCCCGGCATTGCGCCAGGGCTTTTATTACACTTAAGCTGATTGAAGGTTTCCGTATCAATACCTTCCTGGAACAGGGGCGTTTAGAGGACGATACGCTTATGGGTAAACGAAAGGATGAAAGGCCGGCCCTGCATGCACGTTTTAGAATGGCAGTGAAGCATACGTTGACGCCTCTAAAGTATATGCTGAAGTGTAAAACTTATGTGAAATGTTTGTGAAGTAAATGCTAAAGTACAGGCAGTTACGTGAAGGTTAGCCCACTTATGTTGTAGGGAATTATGTATATTGACAGGAATTCTTGAAATTACACGCGAACAAAATTTAAAACCACACCACATGCGACGTTTAGCCACTTTATTATTTATCAGCGGGGCAGCCATTATGATGTCTTTCGCTGTGCCAGCCAACGAAAACCCTGCAAAACCAACCACGCATGCCAAAGCCGCGTATGCCGTTTACCAGGTAGACAACCAGCAGAGCAAGCTCACCTGGACCGCCAAGAAAGTGACCGGCTCACACGCCGGCGCCATCGCTGTTTCCGCGGGCCAGCTGGATATCGATAAGAACGTATTAAAAGGGGGCAGCTTTACGCTGGATACCCGCAGCATCACCGTGACCGACATCACGAATGCGGATATGAACGGCAAGCTGGTAGGCCACCTGAAAAGCGACGATTTCTTTTCCGTGGAAAAGCACCCCACCGCTACATTCGTGATCACCAGCGCCACCGCTAAAGGCGGCGGCAATTATGATGTTACAGGCAACCTCACCATCAAAGGCATCACCAATCCCGTGTCTTTCCCCGCTACAGTAACCGTAGCCGGCGGCCAGGCAACGGCGAAGGCGACCGTAACCGTAGACCGCACCAAGTTCGACATCAAGTACCGCTCCAAGAACTTCTTCGAGAACCTGGGCGATAAAGCCATCTACGACGATTTCACCCTGGACGTGACGCTGGTGGCCAGCGCGAAATAAATTGACCTTTATAGAACAGAGGGATAATGCGGATGAAGGCATTATCCCTTTTTCTTTGCCGGAGAATCGCCGTCTTCTGCGGCTTTCCCGCCGGGCGAAACCATATTCCGCCCAAATTGGCGTACTTTTGCGGCTTAATGCTACCGGCAATTATGACTTTCAACGATCTGAACCTGAATAAACCGCTGCTTTCAGCCCTGGAAGACCTGAACTTCACCACGCCTACCACCATCCAGCAAAAGGTGTTTTCCGTGGTCATGAGCGGCCAGGATGTATGCGGCATTGCGCAAACCGGCACGGGCAAGACCTTTGCATACCTGCTTCCCTGCCTGCGCCAGTGGAGCTTTACCAAAGACCGCTTCCCGCAGATACTCGTTGTAGTACCCACCAGGGAACTGGTTGCCCAGGTAGTGGAAGCCGTAAAACAACTCACCCCTTACATGAACGTTGAAGTGGCCGGCTTTTACGGCGGCACGAATATGAACCCGCAGATGGCCATCGCCGAAGGCAAGCTGGACGTGGTAGTAGCTACTCCCGGCCGGCTGGTGGACATTGTAATGAGCGGCGCGCTGAAACTGAAGAACATCAAAAAGCTGGTGATCGATGAGGTGGATGAAATGCTGAACCTGGGCTTCCGTACGCAGCTGAAAAACATCCTGGACCTGCTGCCCGCGAGACGGCAAAACCTGATGTTCTCCGCTACCATCACGCCTGAAGTGGAAGCGCTCATCACTGAATTCTTCAACAACCCCGCCACGATAGAAGCCGCGCCCGCCGGCACGCCGCTGGCAAATATTGCACAGAGCGTTTACCATGTTCCCAACTTCAACACGAAAGTGAACCTGCTGGAACTGCTGCTGAAAGAACAGGCGGATATGACGAAAGTGCTGCTGTTCGTAAGTACCAAGCAGCTGGCAGACCAGCTGTTTGAAAGGCTGGAAGCGGATATGCCGGGCAAGGTGGGCGTGATACACTCCAACAAGGAGCAGAACTACCGTTTTAATTCCGTGAAACAATTCCAGGAAGGTAATTTCCGCCTGCTGATCGCTACGGATATCATCGCCCGCGGGCTTGACATTTCGGAGGTAACGCATGTGATCAATTTCGACATGCCGGAAGTGCCTGAAAGTTACATCCACCGCATTGGCCGCACCGGCAGGCAGGACAAGCAGGGCAACGCCATCAGCTTCGCTACGGAAAAGGAAATGGAGCAGCTGGAAAAAACGGAGGAGCTGATGAATTATAAAGTGCCCGTAACACCCCTGCCGGGAAACCTGGAGATCTCTACCGTGCTCACCAAAGCGGAGATCCCCGAAGTGATCGTGCCGAATATTGTATTGAAAAAGCCCAAACGTGAGTCAGGCGCGGCGTTTCACGAAAAGGCCGCGAAGAACAGGAAGGTGAATGTAAAAATAAGCCACAAGGAAAAGATGATGAAGAAATACGGCAAACCCAAATCCCGCGGGAAAAAGAAATAGACTCGTCATTGCTCGAAAAGTCTGTTGTTGCCCGGGAATACCGTCATTGCGAGAAGCAGCAGAGCCCATGCGGGAGGGGCGACGAAGCAATCTCCCGCATTGGATTGATATACGCTATGTTTGGAGATTGCTTCGTCGCGCTTCCCGCTGCATAGAATTCCGCAGCAGCTCCTCGCAATGACGGGTTATAAATTCAGCAGCCCGAATTTATACAGATTATTCACCGGTTTATTATCCCAGAATAATTCAAAATCTTCCAGCCCTGCCGCTGCATAACTTTCTTTCACTTCCTGCAGTGTGAGTGTTTTGGGCTGGTCTACGGATACTTTTTCGAGTATGTCCGCCAGCCATTGCCCCTGCTGCGGTTCCACGCTGATATTGATCTTTTCTTTCCGGTTTTGGAAAGTGAGGGAAGCCACTTCCCAGGTATTGCCTTTTTTGCTTTTGGTGACGGTTTGCAGGGCGGGTTTTTTGCCAAGCCACACGATCTTCGCGGTAGGTTTGGCGGAAGCGAGCTTGTCTTCCACCAGCGCGTTCACGATGTAATCGGGCGCAATTTTCGTTTTGGGTACTTTGAATTCAAACCACTTCTGCAAAGGATCGTCCAGGCAAATGCCGTGCATGTAATTGAAGAGCGATTTTTTGAGGCCGAAGCTGAAAGATTCATGATCGGCGCCGGTTTCGTCGACGTGCATGATGTCGTTGTTCGCGAAGGCGCCGATGGCTTCTGTTTCTTTTCTCACTTTGTATTTCGCGGGGTCCAGGCCAACGGGGCTGTGGGCGGTCATGGTGAAGAGATGCCAGAAAGCGGATTGCAGGATGCCCGCTTTGAACATCTGCCGTACCATTTCCAGCGAATCGATGGTTTCCTGCGCGGTTTGCGTGGGAAAGCCGAACATCAGGTAAGCGTGCACCATGATGCCTGCTTCTGTGAAGTTGCGGTTCACCTGCGCTACCTGCGCCACGGTGATGCCTTTTTGTATCAGCTCCAAAAGCCTGTCTGAAGCCACTTCCAGGCCGCCGCTCACGGCAATGCAGCCGGATGCTTTCAGCAGCAGGCAGAGGTCGCGGGTAAAACTTTTTTCGAAGCGGATATTGGTCCACCAGCTCACGGTCAGCTTCCTTCTGATGATCTCCAGCGCCAGCGCGCGCATGAGGGCGGGAGGAGCGGCTTCGTCCACGAAGTGGAAACCGGTTTCGCCGGTCTGCCGGATGATCTCCTCCATCCGGTCTACCAGCAGCGAGGCGGCTATGGGTTCATACAGGCGGATGTAGTCGAGGGAAATATCGCAGAAGGTGCATTTACCCCAGTAACAGCCGTGGGCCATGGTGAGCTTGTTCCAGCGGCCGTCGCTCCACATGCGGTGCATGGGGTTCACCACTTCTATGGCGGAAATATATTGATCGAGTAAAAAATCGCTGTAGTCGGGCGTGCCCACCTGGCCTTGTTTATAGTCTGCGCAGCTTTGGTTGTTGAAGTACGTCACCTCGCCGTTTACCAGCATGAAGGTGCGTTTCAGTTCCTGTTGCGTTTTGGCCCCGGTGATGTACCCGTAAAGGTTTTCGATGGGCGCTTCTCCATCATCCAGCGTGATGAAATCGTAAAATTCGAACACTCGCGCATCGGTGAGCGAGCGCAGTTCGGTATTGGCAAAACCTCCGCCCATGGCTACTTTCACATCAGGGTAATTCTTTTTTATCCATTGCCCGCAGCGCAGGGAAGTGTAGAGGTTGCCGGGGAACGGCACGGAAATGGCTACCATTGCAGGTTGTAGCGTGGCTATGCGTTCGGAGAGGATGCGGATGAGGATTTCGTCGATATAGGTGTAAGGCTGCTGCAGCGCGTTGTAAAGTTCATCGAAGCTGTTGGCGGAGCGGGCCAGCTTTTCGGCGTAGCGGCTGAAACCGAAATGTTCGTCCACGCATTCCATGATCAGGTCGCTCAGGTCTTCGAGGTACATGGTGGCGAGGTGTTTGGCCTTATCCTGCGTGCCCATGGAGCCGAAGGCCCAGCCCAGGTCTTCCAGCTGCGCGAAGCGCGCCGCTTCCGGCAGGAAGTCGCGCTTGCAGATACGGTGCGCCAGGGTAGGGTTGTGGCCCTGTAAAAAGCGGATCACCTCGTCGATGGTATGGATGTAGTCTTCCTGTAGGGCGATAATGCGGGAGATATTCTCCGAAAATTCGCCGCCGCGTTGCGTAATACGGTCAAACAGCGCCTGGAGCCCGTTTTTGGAGAACAGCGCTACGGTTACCTCGATGCCGAGGTCCGCCTGGAAAGCCGGTATGTTCCTGGTGTTCAGGAAGCCCTTCAGGTAGGCGGTGGCCGGGTAAGGCGTGTTCAGCTGTGTAAAAGGCGGCGTGATCAGGAAAACGGAAGCGCTCAAAATCAAATCGGTTTAAACAGCAAAAATATCACTAATTCATTAAACAGGGATTTCCTATTTTACGGTCCATGGCTTCTTCACAAACTTTAACGGCCCTTTTCGCCCTGGCGTTCGCGCTTCCCGCTATGGCTCAATCAGATACCACTACCCTGGGCGGTATTACGGTGCACGGCTATTCCCAGCAGCGGGAGCTGGCTTCCATCCCGGCCGCGGTGGCCCTGGTGCGCGGGCAGGACCTGCAAAGGCTTTCCGGCCAGTCCATTCTTCCCGCGCTGAATGCCCAGCCCGGCGTGAGAATGGAAGAACGTTCCCCGGGCAGTTACCGGCTCAATATCCGTGGCAGTTCCCTGCGTTCGCCTTTCGGGGTGCGCAATGTGAAGATGTATTACAATGGCCTTCCCTTCACCGATCCCGGCGGCAATACTTACCTGAACCAGTTTGCCGTAGGCAGCTTTTCGGGTATGGAAATATTGAAAGGCCCGGGCAGCAGCCTTTACGGCGCAGGCACAGGCGGCGTGTTGCTGGCGGAGAGCGGGTTTGATGAGGAGGACCATTTTACCGCTGGTTACACCGGCGGCAGCTACGGCAGTCATTTGCTGGCAGGTAAAGGCAATTGGGGGACGGAGAAATTCAAACAACAGGCGCTGCTGAGCTGGCAGGAATCCAACGGTTACCGTGCGCAAACCTACATGCACCGCACGGTGGCGGGATGGGGCGGCCGCTGGAAGCCCAATGACAAAGCGGACTTTGAAGCGCATCTTTTATACGGTGATCTTTTTTATGAAACGCCCGGCGCCCTCACGCTGGCGCAGTTTGAAGCGGACAAACGCCAGGCAAGACCAGCAGGCGGAGGTTTTCCTTCCGCTGCCGGCGCGCATGCGGCCATCCACCAGCAAACGTTGTGGGGAGGCGTACAGTTTGGCTACCGCTGGAATGAGCACTGGGAGCAGCGCACGGGCATATACGGCGCATTCAGCAAACTGGAAAACCCTGCGATCCGGAACTTCGAAAAGCGCCGGGAGCCGCATTTCGGCGGCAGAACGGTGTTCACGTATTCCCGTTCCATCCTGCGCGTGCTGGCAGGCGCGGAAGTGCAGCACGGTAATTTCTCCACGAAAGTATTTACCAATGCCAGCGGCGAACCCGGCATACTGCAAACGGACGATAAGATCAATAACACGCTGTATTCGCTGTTCCTGCAACCGGAACTGCTGCTGCCGCGCGGCTGGACGGTCACCGCGGGCATCAGCATGAACAATACCCGTACGGCATTCACCCGCGTGTCTGAAACGCCGGCGTTTAATTTCACGAGCCGTTATAAAAATGAATGGGCGCCAAGGCTGGCGATGATGAAACAATTCGGCGCATGGGCGAACCTGTACGCCGTGGTGTCCAAAGGTTTCAGTCCGCCCACGGTGGCGGAGCTGCTGCCCAGCACCAGCGTGATCAATACCACTTTGCAGGCGGAGAAAGGCTGGAACTACGAAGCCGGTATAAGAGGCGGTAAAAGCGGTTTCTGGTACGACGTAAACCTGTTCTGGTTCCGCCTGCGGGATGCGATCGTACAACGCAGGGATGCCAGCGGCGCGGATTATTTCGAGAACGCGGGCGCTACTACGCAAAAAGGTTTTGAAGCGCTCCTGCAATACCGGTTCAACACCCTGCTCACACTGCGCGGAGCATACACTTACCATCATTTCCGCTACGATGAATTCCGCCAGCAGGATAAAGTATACGACGGCAATGCCCTTCCCGGCACACCCGCGCATACGGTGGCTGCTACGGCCGATCTCCAGCTGCTGCCTGCTCTCGGGCTTTACCTGACTTATCAATACAACAGCGATACCTGGCTGAACGATGCGAATACCGACAAGGCAACATCCTTTCACCTGGTCGGTGTTAAGGCGCAATATACTTTCACGTGGAGCGGCCGCTGGCGGGCCGGTGTGTTTGCCGGGGCAGACAACCTGCTGGATCAGACCTACAGCCTCGGAAACGATATCAATGCCGCCGCGGGCCGTTATTACAACGCCGCGCCGGGCCGCAATTTCTATGCAGGCTTCAGGGTGCGGCTGGATGGGCGGTGATAGAACAACAAACCCGGACAAGCTGCCGCCTGCCCGGGATGTTCTTTGTTATACCAGGGAATATAGGACGGGCTAAACAGGATTTCCGTATATGCGTTACAGTGATAATACTAATACCAGTTTTTCTTTCTCAGGGAAGCTTTTTGTATTTGCCTGAAATCAGCGCGTGGCGGTTGTTTACCTCCAGCTTCTGGTAAATATTCTTGATATGGGTCTTTACCGTTTCGAGTGAAATGTCCAGCCTGATGGCGACTTCTTTATTGGTAAGGCCTTCTTCTATGCCCTGGAGTATCTGCGCTTCACGGGGTGTGAGTTTTTCCTCCAGGTTCTCGGCTGATTTAGGATTGAAATAAGCTACTACTTTCCGCGCTACGCCGGGAGACATGGGCGCGCCGCCGTCGCGGAGGCTGATCAGCCCTTCTTTGATCTTTTGCAGGGAAGTTTGTTTCAGCAGGTAACCGGTGGCTCCTGCGCAAAGCGCCTGGAATATCTTTTCGGGGTCGTCGTACACCGTAAGCATCACCACCTGGCAGCGGGGCGCGCGGCGTTTGATGCGCTGGATGCCCTGTATGCCCGATTCCCCGGGCAGGCCGATGTCTGACAATACCATATCCAGCTCAACCTGTCCGTCCCAGGCAGCGAGGAAAGAAGTTACGTCTCCCGCGCTTACAGCGCAGGTAAAACCGGGCTGCCGGGAGAAATACTCCGTTAAGGTATGCCTGATCTCCGCATCATCTTCCAGTATTCCCAGGTGAATCATGTTGTAAAGATGGGTATTAAGGTTGAAAGAATATCTCCCTTCTTTGGGGGAGGCTTTTACCAGGGAACGGACAGCTTAACAACGAAGAAGCCGTTCTGCGCGCCGGTTTCCAGCGCGCCTTTCATGCGTTCGGCGCGCAAGCGCATATGCTGGAGGCCCTGGCCGCCCTGGTAGGTCCGGAGCGGACGGGTATGTTCGTCGCAGGGGTTCTGCATCGTGAGCGCCAGCTGCTGCCCGAAGTGAAGCGTGATGTTCATATCCCCGGCGGTATACCGCGCGGCATTGTTTACCGCTTCTTTGAAAATAAGAAAGAAATTTTGCCGGATCATCTGGCTCAGGGCCCGTTCGGCATACTGCCCTGTTACCTGGAAGTTGCAGGAAAGGCCGAGGTCCTGCTGGAGCTTCACCACGTAATCGCGCATGCGGCTTACAAGGTCGGCCGCGGTATCGAACCGCGCGTCTATGGACCATACCATGTCGCTCATGGTAGTGAGCGCATCGCGGCTGGTGTCGGCTATTTTTTGCAGCGCGGGGGTATGCTCCTCTTTCATGCGCAGCAGGTCTGCCTGGAAGTAGATGCGGGTGAGCGAGCTGCCTACCTCGTCGTGGAGGTCGCCGGCTATTTTGGTGCGCAGTTGCTGCTCTTTGCGCAGTTGCTGCATGCGGTAACGCCAGATGAGCCATACCGTGCCCGCGGCCAGCAGCACGGCCATGATGCGGAACCACCAGGTTTGGTACCATGCGGGAAAAACGGTAAGGGGCAACGAAAGCAACGGCTGCACCGGGTTGCCGGGAGTAATGCGGGCCGCCAGCTGCACGACGTATTTCCCCGGCGCAAGGCCGGCAAAGCTGATCTCCGGCTGCCGCCCGATCTCTTTCCATTCTTCTTCCTTCAAACGGTAAAAATATTGCAGCTGCTTCACTTCCTCCTGGCCGGGCCCGCCGAAGCGGAGGGAAAAATATTCCGTGCCGGGCTGTATTTCCAGGGACCGCGGCATTTTGTAGGGTAATGTAAAATCCTGTACCTGGCCGTTGTTGCTGCTGGTGGTGAAGCTGGTGAAATAAACAGGCGGCAGGCGTTTGGTGGTATCGGCCGCCAGCAGCTGCGAAAGGCTGAAGCTGGTGAAACCGTTGATGGTGCCGAAGTACATCCTGCCATTGTTTTGCAGGGCGGCGGAGTGGTTGAATTCGTTGGAGGGCAGCTTGTCCAGCCGGGAATAATTCCGGATAGCAAAGCTTTCCGCCTGCACCAGGCTCAGGCCATGGCCTGTTCCTGCGGCAATGTAACCGCCATCCGCCAGTAACGCATACACAGCATTGCCGGCAAGGCCGTTGGTGGTGGTCAATGTTTCCAGGAGCTTGCCCTGCGCATCCAGCACGAGTATACCGCGCCCGTTTGTGCCTGCCCAGATGCGGCCGTTCACTTCGAACAGGCAGTACACGCTGGTTTCCGGCTGGTCTTCCGCCGCTTTGCGCACCGTGCCGGCAGCGGTGTTGTAAATAAAAAGCCCGGCGGTGGTGGCGATGTATCTCAGCGGGCCTTTTGCCATCACCTGGAAGACCTTCGCGGTCATGATGCGCTGCTGGCTGCTGATGGCAGGAACAGGTACAATACGCCCTGTGTATACGTTCAGCAGGAAAAGCCCGGCATAGGTGCCGGCCCATACCAGCGAATCATTTTCGCGGCAAAGGCTGGTGGTATATTTTGCGAATGCTGCAAAACCGCCGGTGGCGCTGCTATGCAGGGGCGTCAGCGTGTGCTGCGGGATGGTCAGCCAGTGGAGGCCGTCGCCTTCGGTGGCTGCCAGCAAAGTGTCTTTGCTCCAGGGTATCATCGTGTATACGAACCGCTGTGCCAGTTGTTTTGCCTGGCCGCTTTTTTCGTCGAACAGGGTGAGCCCGTCTTTGTAATTGCCAATGAGCCATGTGCTGTCTGCAAGCTGGTAAAGGCTGCGAACGCTGTAAGGCACTGTTTCGGAGGAAGCGGTGCCCAGGTAGTTGCGGAAGGGCGTGAGAACGGGTTCCAGCACGGCGATGCCCCTGTTGAAACCGAAGTAATGCCTGCCTTCCCCGCCCCGGTACAGCGACATGCTGATGTTCGTAAAATGCTGCATCACTTCCGGCTCCGGTTCCTGCGTTTGCCCGGTGACGGGATCGAGGGTTATAAACCCGTATTTGTTGATGAAGATGCCAACGTTACCGTCAGGCATGCGGAAAAAATTGACCTTCCGCCGGCTGGTGAGGGAATCGTTGAGCGGATGCTTCCAGCGCGAAACCTCGCCGGTGGCCATGTTGCCAATGTATACGCCATCGCCGGTCACATTAAAAACGACTTTGCCGCTTTTGTGAAAAAACACTTTATCGGTGATGGCTGCTTTCATGGCCACTGCAGGAAAATACCGCAGCATTTTCTGCTGCCGTACGATCACGAAGCGCCCGTTTACCAATACCCACAATTCGCCTTTTACGGGCTCAAATACGCCGCCAAGTTGTATGTTGTCTTTCGGCAACAGGGCGCGGAAATCCGCCGCCTGCACCAGCTCGCCGCCATCGACGCGATACAGCGCGGCGTCGCCCGAGATAATGTAAATGGAACTGTCCTGCCCTTCGTAAATATATCTTACAACCAGGTTCTCTTTTGTGCCGGGGCGGTGTATCCATGAATTAGCTTTCCAGGTCAGCAGGTCTATCATGGTGAGCCCGTTGGACGTGCCGGCCCAGATGCGGTCATGTTTGTCTGCCAGCAGGCAGCCGATGGCGTTGCTGATGAGGGCAGGTTGGCTCAAAAGGTCGAAAGTGAGGAGGCGGTTGCCGTCGTAACGGTGCAGGCCGCTGCTGGTGGAAAACCAGAGCATCCCTGTCCGGTCTTCCGCAACGTGCGTGATGCTGACGTCGCGCAGGGAGGCGGGCAGCTCCAGGAAGCGGAACCGCAGGCCCTCGTGGGCAAACAGCATGCATGGCAGCAAACAAAAGCAGCAGAAAAGCCAGGAACGGATCATGATGGATATGGTTGCGGTAAGCGCTCCAAAATTCACGTGGCACAGCTCTGCATAGGGAGGGCGCTTCCCCGGCTAAAATACGATTAGTTTTCCATGTATTCCCAGGCGCTCCGGTAAGCGTCCCGCGCTTCGGCGTAAGCGATGAAATCCGCGTAGAAAGGCAGCTGCGAAAGCGTGGCGCTGTCGCCGATCACCACCAGCTTTTTCCGCGCGCGCGTCATGGCCACGTTCATCCGGCGTACGTCTGCCAGGAAGCCGATCTTGCTTTCGGTATTGCTGCGCGTCATGCTGATGTACACGATGTCGCGCTCCTGCCCCTGGAAACTGTCGATCGTGTTCACGGAGATCTTGTCGCCATAGGCTTTGAGCGCGGGCGAATGTTCGAGCTGTTCTTTCAATAGATAGATCTGTTCTTTATAGGGTGAGATCACGGCGATGGAAGGGAAGCTTTCTGCTTTGAAATGCGGATGCAGCACGCTTACCAGCTGGGTGAGGTGTTTGAAAAGAAAAGCGGCTTCTTCGGGATTGCTCGTGCTGGTGCCTTCCGTTTTTTCATCGAAGCCGCAGCCGGCAGTGTCCACAAAAGCCAGCGGCGCCTCCCCGGGATGCAGCAGGTGCCCCGCCACGGAAGCGTGTGCCCGCAGTTTGTCTTTATAAAAAATGGAAGAGGAATAACCCATGATAGTTTCGTGCATGCGGTACTGTTCTTCGAGCATTACAACGGCTTCAGGATACAATGCGGCGCATTTCTCCAGCAGCGTGGTGCTCAGGCCTTTGCGGGCCGCTTCGTCGGACTTGATGGTGGGGGAAAGCTGGCAGTGATCTCCCGCCAGCACTGCTTTCTGTCCTTTCAGGATAGGTATCCAGCAGGCGGGTTCCAGCGCCTGGCCGGCTTCGTCTATTACCACGGTGTGGTATTGGCGGTTGCGCACAGTGTAATGGCTGGCGCCTACCAGGGTAGCGGCCACTACCTGCGCTTTGGAGATCACGTCATCTATGATGTACTGTTCCGTGTTCTCCACTGATTTCATGATGTTCCTTGCTTCGGCGAACAGCGCTTTTCTTTGCTCTCTTTCGGCTTTGCCGAAGTTGCGTTTGTATTTATGCGCCATATCGCGGAATTCGTTGGCCTGTTTTTTCAGGCGTTTGATCTCTTTGATGCTGGGATGGTCTGCGATCCGGCTGTCCAGCGTGAGGGCGGTGAGCCGGTCAGACACGCGGGCGGGATTGCCTACGCGCAATACGTTGAGGCCTTCTTCGGAGAGTTTTTCGCTGAGCAGGTCCACTGCGGTATTGCTGGGCGCTACTACGAGTATCTGCCCGGGTTGCTGTGCTGCCAGCGTTTTGATGGCCTGTACGAGCGTGGTGGTCTTGCCCGTTCCGGGAGGACCGTGAACGATGGCAACATCGTTGGCGGACAATATCTTTTGAACGGCCTCCTGCTGCGATGCATTGAGGCGGGGATGTTGAAAAGGCGGCGCGTCTGTATGGAAGGAGGGCGCCTGCGAACCGGTGAGGATACGCACGAGGCGGCCTTCATTGGGCTTTTCAGCCAGCGCGGCCGCCTGTTTGAGGGCGTTTTGCATTTCATCGTAGCTGTTGTCGTCAAACAGCAGGTCGATGCCCAGCTTGCCATCATCCGCCCAATCCGGCAGTTCGTCTGTGCGGAGGGTGAGCTTGAGGCGGTTGCCGCTTTGCCAGGAAATGACGCCTTCCACATGATCTTCTTTGGGGTTGTGGTTGGAAAACAGCATGGCGGCAGCGCCGAAACGCAGCTGGTGCACGATCTCCTGGTGGGTGGTGCGTTCCAGCTCAACGGTCAGGTAATCGCCCCGGCTCATCTCGGAGCCGCGGATGGCGATAGGGTACCAGGTAAGGCCATTGGCCCGTCTTACAGCCACGGGTGAGGTTTCCGTAAGCTGACGGTAGTTTTTCCTGTCTTCTTCCTTTTCTGTTTTCAGCAATTCCTGCAACCGTGCAAAATAATCCATCGCGCAAAGGTACGATTTATCCCGTCAGCCTGCGGCAGCGAAAGGAATGGATCATTTTCCAGGTTCCTGCAATACGGATAAGATGTTGCCCGCCGGATCGGCAAACCAGGCGATGAGCGGTCCTCCGCCGCGGAAAATGCCTTTTTCATCGGTCTTCAGCTCACCCTCGTATTGCTCAAAGCGCACACCCTTCTGTGTAAGCTGATCCACAGCCTGCTCTATGTCTTTCACCGGGAAGTTGAGGATGGTGAAGGTGGCGGGGGAATGATTGGGCTTCTGGTAGATCATGATGTTGCCGCCTCCTTTGATCTTCAGGGTGAGGGTGCTCATTTCGCCTTCTTCTACATCGAGGCCGAGTGTTTGGCCGTAGAATTGTTTTGCTTTTTGCAGGTCGTTCACGGAAAAGCCGCTGAATGCTTTGGTGTTGTTAAACATAAGCCGGTTTTTTGTTTACCCGAAGTTACACCCTTTACCCGGTCGGGAAGAGGGGCAAATGCGGCAAATGTATGGGCTGGATGAGCAACAGCAGTGAAATAACTATCTTTGCGTATTGAACAAAAAGGGAATGCCCAGAAAACAAAAAACGATCCCGGTGAGATCTTTAGCCGAAGAACCTGGCAAAGGCATTGCTCTCGTACAGGTATTGTCAGGCGCTTTTCAGTCGGATGAAGAAATCAAACAAGCGCACCGGGACAACTATCATGTATTTTTTATGCTGGAGGAAGGGACCGCTTTATTTGAAGTGGACTTCCAGGAACACAGGTTAATATCTCCTTCGTTGATGTATATTCAACCTTACCAGGTTCATAAGGGGCTGGCAGTAGATAGTGTGGCGTTCACAGCATTGCTGATCAGCCAGGAAAATTTAAACCCGGAATACCTCAGGATATTGGAGGGCATAGCACCGGCAAAACCTTTGCCATTAAATAAAGAAGTTTTCTCCCTGATATCTGAAGCGGCATCACTCTGTATAAAATTCCATAAACGGAAAAATGAGAGGTTATATCATTCCATGTTAAAAGACAGTTGTAATGCTTTAGCCGCCCTGGTTGCTTCACAGTATTTAGTCCAATCCAAACCACCGGACGCACTTTCCCGGTATGAAATAATCGCCAGGGCCTTTAAAACCTCATTGGAACGCTTTTTTTTAACCGAGAAGCGCCCTTCCGGCTACGCCGGGAAATTAAAAATTTCAGTTCCCTATTTGAATGAATGTGTAAAAAACGTAACGGGGTACCCCGTTTCGCATCATATCCAGCAACGGGTCATTTTGGAAGCAAAAAGATTATTATACCATACGGATAAATCAGTAAAGGAAATTACGATAGAGTTGGGATATGAAGATTATGCTTACTTCTCACGGCTGTTTACTAAAATAACAGGGAGGTCTGCCCTGGCTTTCCGGAACAAAAACCGCGATTAGTCCAATACTTACGGCCTTCGTTCCATTGCCTGATCCGGCCATTCATTGTTTCTTTGCTGTGAATTAAAGTATAATTAAATGGATGCGTCAGTTTCCGTAGAGGAAAAACCTAAGCTATTATCCCTGCGGGATTTGTTAAGCTTAATAAAGCCCGTCAGGGGCAGTATGATCATCGCCTGCGTTTTACAGGCCATTTCTGCGATTGCTTCAATTGTGCCATTCATCGCAGTTGCCGATCTGGCGAAAGTATTACTGGAAGAACAGGCGCCGGTAAATGCTGATGCGGCATGGAGGGCCTGCTGGATTGCTTTCTTCGCGTTGATCGTCCGAATGGCTGCCACTTATACTGCTTTTTTTATCTCTCACAATGCGGATAATGATTTTCAGCTTTATATCCGCAGAAGGTTGGCGAAACATTTGGTGAAAGTTCCCTTGGGCTGGTTTACCGGCCGCAGTGCGGGTGATGTAAAGAAAGCGATGGCAGATGACGTGATGAATATGCACAATCTTATAGCGCACGCGGCATTAGAGCTGCTGACGGCCATCATTGTTCCTGTTGTTACGGTCGTATACCTTTTTTCAATTAGCTGGATAATGGCTTTAGCGGCGCTTATTCCTGTCGTCATCGGTGTATATATGTATACCAGGCAATTAAAGAAGGGGCTGGAATTAATGGACACTTATACCGAATCCATGGGAAAAATTAACGGCGCAGCCATTGAATTTGTGCAGGGAATAAGCGTAGTGAAAACGTTCGGGCAAACCGGGCGGGCATATAGCCGTTTTTTTGAAGCCGGCGAAAATTTTCTCTCTGTCATGTGGAATATGATGAAAGGAGCCCTGCGCGTTTCATCAATTGCTGAATTATTCCTTACTCCCATTACAGCATTGGTTTCCATTTCGGCGGCAACCATCTTTGCCGTTCAGATGGGATGGGTATCTTCTTTTGTCATCATTCCTTTTACCTTGTTGGGATTAGGGATTACCGCACCA
The DNA here is from genome assembly GCF_039655965.1 of Chitinophaga sp. YIM B06452. Classification (NCBI taxonomy): domain Bacteria; kingdom Pseudomonadati; phylum Bacteroidota; class Chitinophagia; order Chitinophagales; family Chitinophagaceae; genus Chitinophaga; species Chitinophaga sp. YIM B06452. The sequence goes on from NZ_JAWLKY010000011.1 coordinate 24,064, forward strand.
TTGCTGGCGATGATCTTTGGAGGCCGGTCGCTGCAGGAAGCGGCCGTAGCGGCTGCCAAAGTGAAAGCATTACTGGCTACGCCCGTTTTGGAAGAAGCTGCTGCTGCGAAGGAAGTCAATAATTTTGAGCTGGAATTGCAGCACGTGTCATTTAGCTATGATAATAAAACAAAGGTGCTTGACGATATAAATATCGTTTTAAAGCCGGGAACGACCACCGCTTTGGTCGGCAGGTCAGGTTCCGGGAAATCGACCATTGCCAAACTCATACCCCGGTTCTGGGATGTTTCAGAAGGAAAGATTTTGATTGGCGGGGTGGATATTAAAGATTTACCCTCCACTGTATTGTATCAGTATGTCAGCTTTGTATTTCAGGAAGTACAAATACTCAGGGCCAGCGTCCGGGAGAATATTGCTCTTGCCAGGCCGGATGCAGGCCAGGACGAAATCATTAAAGCCGCCAAAGCAGCTAAAATTCATGACCGGATCATGGAATTGCCCCGTGGCTACGACAGCATTGTAAGCGAGGATGCTTTGTTTTCGGGAGGCGAGGCGCAGCGGTTATCCATAGCGCGGGCTTTATTAGCAGACACGCCAATATTGGTGATGGACGAGGCCACCGCTTTTGCCGACCCTGAATCGGAAGCATTGATCCAGGATGCGCTTTCCAACCTGGCAACAGGGCGTACCCTGCTGGTAATAGCTCACAGGCTTTCTACAATACAGTATGCAGACAATATTATAGTACTGGATAAAGGCCGGATTGCAGAGCAGGGAACGCACCGCCAATTGCTGGATGATAACGGAAAGTATAGCAGGTTATGGGAAAGGCACGAACGTTCAACGGAGTGGTTCCCGGAGACACGTGTTGCAGGAAAACACAAAAGCAATTCATCCTTCAGCAATCAAAGCGTTTAATTATGTTTCGCAAAATCTTAAGAATATTGGACACCGGCGCTCATAAACTCAGATCATTGATTTTTGTGCATTTTTTATGCGGCGTTTTACAAGGTATTGCATTTGCTGTTTTAGTTCCGTTACTGCGCTCAATTCTGGGAGGCAACCTGCAAAATGCGTGGAGGTGGATGCTGACGGAGCTGGCGATACTGGTTGTTTATTCCGCATTATCTTATTGGGCGAAATTAGCGGGCTTAAGGATATCCACCGATTTGTGCAGCCTTTTATGGAGAAGATTGGGCGACCATATCTCCATTCTTCCGCTTGGGTGGTTTTCAGGAGGCCAGGTAGGGCAGGTGGCCAAATTAACAAGCGATGGCGTGCTAAATGTAATGGGCGTTTCAACCAACCTGTTAAAACCATTGATGGATGCCTTTGTAACGCCATCGGTTGTTGTGATAACGATCGCGCTGTTTGACTGGAAATTAGCTTTGGCGGTAGCGGCCACTGTTCCGTTTATTACTGCCGCTTATTTTATTGCCGAAAGAATTACGCACCGGTTCGACGACCAGTGGTACGCAGCCTCTGTAAATATGTCCGGCCGTATTGTCGAGTTTGCGCAGGCGCAGCCTGTACTCCGCGCATTCAACAGAACGGATAACAGTGTACAGCTCCTGGATAGTGCATTGCTGCAAAGCAGGAATGCCACAAAAAAAAGTTTAAGTATGGGTTCATTGGGGCAAATACTATTTTTAATCGTGATACAGGCCGCTTTTACTATCGTGCTTTTCGTGGGAACATACCGCGCTCTTGGCTCCAGCATTGATGCCCCTGAGCTGATAGCATTGTTGATCCTGGTTACCCGGTTTGCACAACCGCTTACGGATGCGGGAGGACTGGGTGTTGCTGCCAGGGTAGCCCGTAACCTCTTGGGGCGTATGGAAAAATTGATGGCAACCCCGGGCCTGCCAGAAACAACATCTCCGGGCAAAGTGCTGAATGCATCCATTGAATTTAAAAACGTATCATTTGGTTATGATGCCGGCAGAACTGTATTGCAGGATGTCAGTTTTAAAGTTCAGCCTAATACCGTAACCGCCCTGGTAGGAGCATCGGGATCGGGTAAAACCACGATCACGAGGTTAATAGGCCGGTTTTGGGATGTTAACGCCGGAACGGTATCTGTCGGCGGGTGCGATGTCAGGGAACTTTCAGGCAGGGACCTGATGGCGCAGGTTTCATTCGTATTTCAGGATGTGTATTTGTTCACGGGTACGATTGAAGAAAATATCCGTATGGCCAAACCCAATGCTACAAAGGAGGAATTTGAGTACGCCATACGCGCCGCAAGAGTAGATGAGATCATTGAAAGGCTCCCCGAAGGCTTAGCCACGCAGGTCGGCGAGGGCGGGGGCTCACTTTCGGGCGGAGAACGCCAAAGGGTTTCAATTGCAAGAGCTATTTTGAAAGATGCCCCTGTTATTCTTTTGGATGAAGCAACGGCAGCCCTGGATGCTGAAAACGAAGCATTGGTCCAGGAAGCATTAAGCGCGTTGAGCGCAAACCGGACACTTGTCATTGTGGCGCATCGCCTGCAGACCATTATGGCGGCAGACCAGATATTGGTGCTGGGGAACGGCAAAATCCTGGAAAACGGCAGGCATCAGGATTTATTGGCAAAAGGAGGCCGCTATGCAGATTTTTGGAGAGAAAAAGAAAGGGCGAAAGGTTGGAGGGTCAAGGCAAATAACATCGGCTAAACGGAATTTGTGCGGGACTTTAGAAGGATCTACTGAAGTTTTTGAAAAAAAATCAGAAAAATGACCAACTTGAGCTGGTATAAATCAGTTGTAATATGTCTTCAAGAAGGAGCTTCCTGCGGAATGCCGCATTGGGCGTGGCTGCAGCCACGGTTTCTCCCGTAGTGTCCAGCGCAGGGTATGCCGTTAAAGCCGGCCCTGCTAAATTTCCCGTCGGGATGGCCGGCTACACTTTCGCCAAATTTGACCTGGACAAGGCCATTGCCATGATGAAACGCGTGGGCATCCAATTCATTTCCGTGAAAGATATCCACCTGCCGCTGAACAGCGGTCCTGAAAAGATCAAAGAAGTGCTGGATAAATTCGCCGCCGCGGAGATCAAGGTGTATGCCGTGGGCGTGATCTATATGAAATCCGAAAAAGCGGTGGACGAAGCCTTTGAATACGCCAAACGCGTCGGCGTTCCCCTGATCGTGGGCGTGCCCAATCCCGAGCTGCTCGACTACACGGAAAAGAAAGTGAAAGAATACAACATCCGCATCGCGATCCATAACCATGGGCCGGAAGACAAGCTCTACCCCGGCCCGAAAAATGTATACGACCTCATCAGGAACCGCGACGCGCGCATGGGCATCTGCCTGGACATCGGCCATGCCATGCGTGCAGGAGAAGAGCCCGGCAAGGCTATCCGCGAATATAAAGACCGTATTTTCGACCTGCACATCAAAGATGTGACCGAGGCATCCAACAAAGGAAAAGCCACGGAGATCGGCCGCGGTGTGATCAACTTCGCGGGGCTGGTGAAAGCCATGCAGAAAGCAAAATTTGCCGGCGTGGCGAGCATTGAATTTGAAAAGGACATGAACGATCCGCTGCCTGGCATTGCAGAGTCAGCGGGCTTCTTCAGGGGGGTGATCGCTTCGGTGGAATAGGTTATTAAGTTATCAGCAATTCCCTTCCGGTATGCCGGGAGGGAATTTTTTTTAATGCAGCTTCAGGATCTGCATACGGCCGCTTACGCTGAAACTGTCCGGGCTCCGGTGGGTGGTAAAGTCGTAGAAGTTATCATTCACATTGGTAACAGTCACCTTTATTACCGACTTTTGCAGCATTTCAAAGTTAACGCTGGTATCGGAAGAACTAATGAGCCGCAGCTCGTATTCGCAGGGGCTGGTCCATTTCACGGAAAAGTTAACAGACTTGCCTGTGTAATGATTGATCTCCTCCTGGGTGGAGTCGTTGCGCAGGATGGTCCAGGTTTTGCTGTTATCCGGGCCTTTGAGTTTGAATTCGCCTGTTCTTATGTTTTCACAGGGATTTTTTTCTTTCGCCGCTGTGCCGCAGGCGATAAGGCAGATGAGTGGTAACAAATAACGCATAGGGTTGTTGTTGGAACAACAAGGTAGAGAATTTTCCGCCAGGGATGCATAGACAGCCGCGGGATATGGGAAATTTCATATAAAGGAAACATACGCTCTGCCCGGGAGGATCATGGATTAATAAACAACCGCAGGATATACGAGACCTCATACACCAGGAACACGATCACCAATGTCCCATGGAATCTCGGGTTGTTCGTGCGCATGGCGATCATGCACAGGATGAAATGGACGGCATTGCGGATGGGGTATTCCGGGCCGAAATGGCGGAAATAATCCACGCCTTTGATGAGCGTGTCTACCACATCCAGCACATAACTGGCGCCCAGCAGGCCGAAGAACCACTTCTTCCGCGAATAAAAATAATCCCGGAAACCGCTGTAGTCTTTCAGGTCATCCGGGTACAGCAGTGCGCAGATCACATAATACACGATGATATACATGATAACGAAAAAGTACTCCGGGAAAAACCAGTGCTGGATCTTCGTGAGATGCCATTCCCACCACCAGAAATGCACCATCAGCAGGAACACATAAAACGACCAGGTGAAATGTACCCAGTAGAAAGGGTTGCGGTCCGGGTGCTGCACCAGTTTGATAGCGCCGTTCAGCAACTGCCTGATGCTGAGGCCCAGCAATATGCCGAGGATCACCTTGATGTGGGCAAATGAATCCATGAAGCGGTTTTTGGGTATATATAAAAATAACGGATAATGGCTTAATTACAATGGGTATGCCCATGGCTGTTGCCCGCATGGCCTTTTTTTTGAGGACGGATACGCATGGAAACACATGCAACACCCGGCAACCCTGTGATCAGGCATAAATACACGGCGGACCCGGCCGCCATCGTGCACGACGAAACGGTATACCTCTACACCGGTCATGACGAAACGCCCGAAGGGGAATACAACTACCAGATGCACGAATGGTGCTGTTTTTCGTCGGATGATATGGTGAACTGGAAAGAACATCCCACTCCGTTGCGCGCCGCTGATTTCGACTGGGTGGAAGACGGGGCCTGGGCCTCGCAGGTGATAGCGCGCAACGGCCGTTTTTACTGGTATGTGGCAGTGGCTCACAAGACCATCCCCGGCAGGGCGATAGGCGTGGCCGTGGCAGACCGGCCGGAAGGCCCATTCCGGGATGCGCGCGGTTCCGCGCTTATCAGCAACGATATGACGGCGGAGTATGAAAGTGATAAGGACGACATCGACCCTACGGTGATCATCGATAAAGATGGGCAGGCCTATCTTTTCTGGGGCAACGGCCAATGTTATTACGCGCCGCTGAAAGAAAATATGATTGAGCTTGACGGGCCTATCCGCACTATCGCGCTCCCGGAGTTTTCAGAAGGCGCCTGGATACATGAGCGGGATGGATGGTATTACCTGCTATACGGCTACCAGTTCCCCGAAAAAGTGGCGTACGCCATGAGCAGGAGCATTCACGGTCCCTGGGAATTCAAAGGCATCATGAACGAACTGGCGGGCAACTGCCAGACGAATTCCCCTGCCATCCTCGATTACAAAGGCGCCAGTTATTTCATTTACCACAACGGCGGTCTTCCCGGTGGCGACAGCTACCGGCGCTCCGTATGCATAGACCGGCTGTATTTTAATGAAGACGGCACGATCCGCCGGGTAGTGATGACCTCCGAAGGAACAGCGGCTTAATGCGCTTCTTTTTTCCGCGCCGGCCCCCAATATTTGAACTTGTCAAAATCAACGTCCGAAGAGGTGACGCGGGGATCTTTGGTATTTTCCAGGTATTTGCGAAGCTCAGCAGATAAGGTCTTTTTAACCGATTGGTACTTTTGCTGACCCGCGAGGTTGACCAGCTGGAAAGGATCATTTTTTACATCGTAAAGTTCTTCCTCGGGCCTCGGGCCAAAACTCAGGTCATAGTACTTCCGGTAAGAATTTTTATGATCGATGAGGAATGATTTTGTGGGGCCGTCATCAGCATCCGCAAAATGATCCGATGGATGCGTGGCGCCTTCGGGCACACCAACTGGCCATCTTTGAGGGAGCAGGTTATGGATGTATAAAAAGTCATCCGTGCGGATGGCGCGGGCCGGGTATCCATCATTAGAAGGCTTGGCCTGTGCAGGGGTATGCCGCTCCCTGCCAAATACGATAAAATCCCTGGTGTTGTATTTTTCGTTTTGGTTCCGGAGTAAAAGCGGCTTTAAGGAACGCCCGGTCATTTCACGGGGTACCGGTACTCCTGCCAGCTCCAAAAACGTAGGGGCCATGTCCGTAAAAGAAACAAAGTCGTTAAGCCTGGCGCCTTTTTTTAAGTTGTTGCCCCAGCGGATCACCAGGGGAACACGCGTGCCCATATCGTACAAATTGGCTTTGCAACGGGGGAAAGGCATGCCGTGATCGCCGGTGACGATAATGATCGTGTTGTCCAGCTCGCCTTTGCGTTCCAGCAATTTAAGCGCCGCTGCAATATCAGCGTCAAATCTTTGTACCTCGAAATAGTAATCGGCCAGATCGCTGCGGATCTCTTCCTCATCCGGGTAAAACCCGGGCACTTTCACAGCCTTCACATTTATTCCCGAAGCAGCCCCGCTGCCTTTTTCATAACCCCGGTGAGGGTCTGATGCGCCCAGCCAGAAGCAAAACGGCTGATCCGCCGGCTTTTCTTCCAAAAATGCTTCAAAACCTTTTTTGTATTCTTTACCCGCTGGTTTGTGATTGACATAACCGCCCGGCACGAGATTGCCCGGGCCCCAGGACTTTCTCCATGATCCTGTGAAATAACCCGCCTTCTCCAGAAGAAGCGGGTATACGGGAATATTTACATCCAGTGTGGACCAGAGATTTGCGCCTTCCTTCAGCCGCCAGAAGTCCTGGCCGGTGAGTATGGCATTTCTGCTCGGTGTACAGGAAGGGCTGGAAACGAAAGCCCTTTCAAAAAGCACGCCTTCCCTGGCCAGCCGGTCAAATGCCGGGGTCTTAACTGACGAATCGCCATATGCACCGGCATGCGGCCAGCCCCAGTCGTCCGCTATGCAGAAGAGGATATTGGGCCTTTGGGTTTCCTTCCCGGGTTCTTTCCTGGTTTCTTTAAAGCTGATAAAAAGGGAGCCGAACAGGCAGAGAACGACCAGTACTTTGATTTTCATATTTCGATAGTCTTTTAGTTTCCAGGTAACGGGAATTATTTTCAAGCCTAAGATAAACAACAGCCGTGAAAATGTATAACCGGGAGGATAACCGGTTTTAAATATTTGTTTACTTACTACTAAGTAAGTACCTTGCACCTGTTTTAATTGCAGGTTATGTCTGAAACAAAGGAGAAAATCGTATCTATGGCGGACAAGCTCATCAGGGAGAAGGGCTTCAATGCCTTCAGCTATAAGGATATATCAGAACCTTTGCAGGTAAAAAATGCGGCGATCCATTATCATTTCCCTTCCAAGATGGATCTTGGCATTGAAGTGGTGGAACAGGAAATACGTTCGCTGGCGCTGAATACGGAGAAGTGGAAGAAGTTGCCGGAAGACGAACAGCTGGCGAAGTTCTGCAACGTGTTCCGCAAGCATTGCAACAATGGGAATGTTTGCCTGATGGGATCGCTCGCGCCGGATTACGAAACGCTGTCGCCGGAAATGCGGGAGAAAGTGCATGAGATGGCTGCGGCCATCGTGGAGTGGGTGACCGGCTGCCTGGAGCAGGGCCGCAAACATAAACGATTTCATTTTAAGGGCAGTGCGGAAGACAGGGCTTTGCTCGTGATCTCCAATCTCCAGTCTTCGCTGCTGCTGTCGCGGGTGCTGGGGCCTGCTGCATTTCACAGGATCAGCCGGCAGCTGCTGGCGGACCTTGGCGCATAAAAAATCATTGAACTATGAAAAGAGTTGTCATTACCGGTATGGGCGCCGTTACGCCGCTTGGGAACAACGTAGCATCTTTCTGGGAGAACCTTTCAGCCGGCAAAAGCGGAGCGGCCACTATTACCCGGTTCGATGCTGGCCGTTTCCGCACCAGGTTCGCCTGTGAGTTGCGGGGCTACGATCCTTCGCTGGCGCTGGATAAGGCAGAGCTCCGCAAAACGGATCCTTTCACCCAATACGCCCTGTCTGCCGCCGCGGAAGCCATTGCCGATGCGGGGCTGAACTTCAGCGCCATGAACCCTTTCGATACCGGCGTAATCTGGGGCTCCGGCCAGGGCGGCATGCAGACGTTCGAAGAACAGGTGACGGAGTATGTGGAAGGCGGTTATAACCCGCGATTCAGTCCTTACTTCGTGCCGCGCCTGATCACCAACATGGCCTCCGGGATGATCTCCATTAAATATGGACTGATGGGTATTAATTATACCACCGTTTCCGCATGCGCCACTTCCAACACGGCCATCATGGACGCGCTCAATTACATCCGCCTGGGCAAAGCCAAAGTGATGATCACCGGCGGTTCCGAAGCACCCATTACGCCAGCGTCCATCGGCGGCTTCTGCGCGATGAAGGCGATGTCTGTCAGGAATGATGATCCCGCTACCGGCTCGCGGCCGTTCGACACAGAGCGGGACGGCTTCGTGATGGGGGAGGGCGCGGGCGCGCTGATCCTGGAAGAATATGAGCATGCGAAGGCAAGGGGCGCGAAAATATACGCGGAAGTGGCAGGCGCCGCCATGACGGCCGATGCGTACCATATGACCGCCACGCATCCCGAAGGGCTGGGCGCTTACCAGGCCATGAAATTCGCGCTGGAAGACGCGGGGCTCAATGCAGAAGATGTGGATTACCTGAACGCGCATGCCACTTCCACGCCCGTGGGCGACCTGAGCGAAATAGCCGCCATCACCCGCATGTTTGGCGAAAACCCGGCGCATTTGCATATCAGCGCCACCAAATCCATGACCGGCCACCTGCTGGGCGCGGCCGGCGCAATAGAAGCGATCGCATCCATAAAAAGCATCACCGATAATATTATTCCACCCACCATCAATACCACTAACCTGGACCCGGGCATTCCCGCCGGGATGCAGATCGTATTGCGGTCCGCATACGAGAAGGAGGTGAAAGTGGCGATGAGCAATACTTTCGGCTTTGGCGGGCATAACGGGATCGTGGTGTTCAGGAAAGTGTAAATAGATGCATATATTATATAAAAGCCGCTCCTGTGAAGGAGCGGCTTTTTTTTGCCTGTAGTACAATTACTACAACCGTGTGCAATAATTACTATAGACGGATAACATGCATTAGCCTACTTTCGCATCTATCGTACTTTTCCCGGAGTGTGAATAGGACTCCGATAATGAAAAACCGGTATCCTTAAACCTTTTTAATAACAACATTTTTCCTATGGGAGATCTTTACCCGAAACCCGCAATGTGTATCCCGTATACCCATGCCCTGTTACCATTACCCTCCACCACATTCCTCCTGAAATTTTTTGTACAGCAATTGTGCAGGACTGTATGGCGTATCAGTAACAATATCGTGTAATAGGACCATATCCAAATATGCATAACTGAGGTTCTCCCGGAGAGCCTTTCCTGGCGTGCTGTACAGAGCAGCAAGCCGGGCGTTCCCCTTTTTTACCCAAAGCACCGCACCATGTTCCGTTTGAATGCAAGCAACCCGAATCCGAGATCTTTCAGCAAAAGCTGCAGAATTTTTATGCTTTTACTGCTGGGCATTACGATGGCCGCCACTTCCACGGCGAAAGACTTCCCCGTGACCAACACTAACGATGCCGGGCCGGGCTCTTTCCGGCAGGCCATCCTGGATGCGAACGCGGCGGGAGCGGGGCCTCACTCCATTGTATTTAACGTTCACGGGCAGATCACGATCGCCACAACGATGCCGACCATTACGGCGAAGAAGCTGACGATCGACGGGGAGAACAAGATCACGATGTATTCCACCGGTACCAATTCGGTGATCAATCCCTTCGTGATCGATGCGGACAGCGTGACGATCAGGAATTTTACGATCCAGAACAATGGGGACATCAACGTAGACATTTTTGCGAACAGGACGGGCATTACCATAGAAAATATCCGTTCCTCCAGCACTGTGGGCAATTTCCTGAATGCAATCGTGCGGGCGCGGGGGGCAACTACCAACCTGACGATAAGGAACATTTACTCCACCGACGTTGAGCCGAACGGAAACGCTTACGTTGGCCGTGCTTTTTATTTTACAGGCGGTACGCAGACCAACCTGGTGATGGATAATATTAACCTGAGCACGTTAAATAATACCAGGGGAGGGGAAGCTATTGTGTTCCGTGATGCATCAATTAACGGATGGACATTTACGAACTCGAACATCAGCGGTTTCGTGAATGCGGTCATGCTGGACAACACCGGTGGTGCGGTGGAAACAGCCAACAACATCATGTTCCGGAACGTGACCATCGATTCGCTGTATAGTGGCGTGTCTTATGGTTTTTACAGTGATTTTGTCAGTGCCAATATAGAACTGAACAGGTTTACGGTGGACCTGGATGGAGCAGGGGACAATGAGGGGGATTATGCCATCCGTTTCGATAACACGACGAATAATGTAACGCTGGATACGATCAATATCAATGAGACCGATCTTCAGTCCATCTGGTTCAATGGCGCTGCCAGCAATATTACGATCAACCAGGCCACGATGGGGTTAAGTAATCCCGGGATTTACCCGTCGCCGGTCTATATCAGGTTCGAAAGCACGTCAAACACCGTTAACATCAGCAATTCTGTGCTGAATGGCGATAAGCCTGGCACTACGGACGACGCGGATTACGGGATCTACTTCGTGGGTACAGCGACCGGCGTCAATATAAATAACGTTTCCTTCAATGAGTTTGACGGCGACGGGATCACTGTAGTCGGCGGGGCGACCAATTTCCAGGTCAATAATTCAAAATTCACTGCCAACAACGACGGCATTGAATTCGGCGGGAGCTTTGCACGTAATAATGTAGACATTGTTAACTCTTCCTTCAGGGACAGCAAACGGGCCGGCATTGTGCTCAACTGCGCCAATGCGGTTTCTGATTATGACCTGACGGGCGATACGGTGACCGCTAACGTCAGCCACGGCATCTGGTTCGTTGGTGCCGCTGCCGTTACGGATGCTCAGGTGACAGGTTGCGTGGTGTATGATAACGGCGGCTCGGGTATCCAGAATGAGGCATCCAATAAAGTGCTCATCACCAACAACTCCATATATAATAATAAGCTGCTCGGCATTACACATGTAACAGGGAACTGTACCTACACCGCCGCGGGCGGCAAAACGCCGGTGCTGATTTCATCTACGCCATTGGGAGGAGGGCAGTACCAGATACAGCTCACTGTTCCAAACATAACGGCCGGCGCGCAGTATACGATAGATATTTATGCGAACGATCCCGCTACGTCCAAAACGAGCGGGCAATATTTTGTTACCTCCATACCGAATGTAAGCGCGGGCACCTCCACGCAAACGGTTACTTTCAACAGCGGCCCCGGCGCTACGGGCCTCGGTTTCTGGACAGCTACCCTCCGCATACCGGCCAACACCTGCGGTACGTCAGAGTTTGGCAACAGCATACCCATGACCTTCTCCGGCCCGGCCTGCGTGAACAACGGCATCCTGGCCTGGTACCGTGCGGACCAGGCGGTGAATGGCGCGAACTGGGGCGATATTTCCGGTAACGCCAACCACATGATCGTGGTGGGCGATCCCGAAACAACGACCGGCACAGTGAACTTCAACCCCGCTTTTTATTATGACGGCAACGATGCCCACCGCGTACCTGCGGCCGCGGGCGTTACCGGCGCTTATACCCTGATGGGGATGGCCGAGCTGGAAGGCTCGCAAACGGGCCGCGTGTTCACCAGCTACACGGGCAACAAGCTGTTTGGCTGGCATGGCGGGCTGGAAAACCGGCTGTTTGTGGAAGCCTGGGCGAATGCAGGTAACGCGGTTACCACCAAGGGAAAAATGTATTCTTTCCAGCGGGCTGCCACAGGCGCCTATGAGTTCCGCCGCAACGGCACGACGCTCAATGCCGCCGCTGCTTCAAATGCTACTGTATGGACGATGGACATAGGGGGTGCATATAACGGGGAATATTCCAAAGTATTTGTGCCGGAAGTATTCATCTATAACCGAGACCTTACGGCCGCGGAAGTGCAGCGCATTGAATCTTACATGGCCGTGAAATACGGCCTCACGCTCAGCAACGGCACCACCGACTATATCACGAGCGACGGCGCCGTACAGGTGTACACCGCTGCCGGCAATACCGGCTATGGCAGGCGCATCACCGGCATCGGCCGCGATGAATGCACCCTGCTGGACCAGAAGCAGTCACTGAGCCAGGACACCGGCCACGTGACCATTGCACTGGGTAATGCCATTTTTGCATCCAATGCTGCGAATACCACCGCTTTCACGAACGACAAAGCCTTCCTGGTGTTCAGCGACAACGGCGGCAATACCAATTACTTCACCGCAGTGACCGGCACGAATGTAACGCGCCGCATGGCGCGCGTTTGGAAAGTGCAGAAAACTGCCGCCTGGGATAATACCCAGCAGGTAACCCTGAAAGTGGAAGGCGGTTCGCAGGACAACTACCTGCTCATCAGCACAGACGCCGCATTCGGCACGATTACCCATGAGCTGAAACTAAGCAGCACCGGAACGGTAACGCTTTCCAGCGCCAACCTGGCCGATGGCGCGTTCTTTACTTTCGCCAGGCAGCAGCGTTACCCCGGCGGGGTGGCCACAGACCTCCAGTCGTGGGTGAAGGCAGATGCAGGAATCGTAGCTGTGGACAATAATGTCAGCAAATGGGTGGACCAGGCTGCGCAAAGGGAATACCTCAAAGCCCATCCTGCAGTGATACTTCCCTGGCAGGCAAACTCCATTAACTATAACGCGACCGTAAATTTCGCCGAGAACAGTTATTTCACGGTGGCGCAGTTTGCAAACGCCTTCACCGCCGCTGAAGTATTCTCCGTACAGTTTTCCAACCTGGCGGCTGCTTCCACCACCGCGAGCTTCCCCTTTGAATTCGGTGGCGGCGAAGCAACCCTGCTGGACCAGTTTTATCATTACAGCAACGGGCAGCACTATACGCACTTTGGTACCAATGCACGGCGGAACTTCCCGCTCGGCGGCATTAATATGAACCGTGCCCATATATTAAATAACTGGAGCGCGCCCGGTAGCTGGTCGCTGAACTTCGATGGTAAAACAATCGGTACCAGCGCTGTTTTCCCGGTTAATTTCGACAGGCCGGCAGGTCTCAATAATGCTATCGGCGCAGGACACAATTCCATCTTTAATGGCCGCATCTCCGAAGTGATCCTTTACAACAGGCGCCTCAGCGATGCAGAGCGTACCCAGGTGAACAGTTACCTGGCCCTGAAATACGCCCTGACCCTGCGGAACGGCGCAGGCGCGCTAACCGACTATATCGCCAGCGACGGCACTACCCGCATGTGGACCGCCACCAAGAACACGGGCTATGGCCAGCGCATTACCGGCGTAGGCCGCGACGACAACGGCACCCTGTTCCAGAAACAAAGCCGCTCGCAGGTAGACGATGCCGTGGTAAGTGTTGCCGTAGGCACCGCCTTCTACCCGTCCAATACGGAAAATCCCCGTACTATAGCCAACGATCTTTCTTTCTTTACCTTCAGTGATAATGGCGGGGCAAATGATTATACTGTGGGTGTTGCAGGATTGGATAACATTACCCTGCATACCGCGCGCATTTATAAAGTAGACCGCACCAACTGGGCCAATACGCCCATGCGCCTGGCGCTGGCATCGGCAGACAGCACGAAATACCTGCTGGTAAGCTCCGACGCAACCTTCGGCGCCGGCGACCAGGTTTACCAGCTGGGCGCTACCGGCCTCGTAACGCTCGACAGCGACCAGCTGCCTGACGGCTACTACTTTACATTCGCCACCGCGCAGCAGGCCCCCGCGGGTGTAGCCGCCGGCCTGAATGTATGGCTGAGGGCGGATAACGGCGTAACCGGCGGCACTAACGTTACACAATGGAAGGACATGGCGCCTTCAGGACGTATTTGGCCTAAGGTGAATACCGCAGTAATGCCCTGGAAGGCCGCTTCCTTCAACTTCAACCCAGGCATCGGGTTTGGGGCTGCTACTTATTTCTCTGTGCCCCAGTTTGCAAATACAATGACGGCCGGTGAAATATTCTCCGTGCAGACGTCCGGCCTTGCCAACAACACCGGTACTTTGCACTATCCCTTTGAGTTTGGCGGCACCTATGCGAGCGCCCAGTCAACCTATACATGGACCAATAATAATCACTATACATATTTCGGCAGCGGTACCGCGCGCCGCAATTTTGCTTACCCCGCGGAGGTGGATGTGCTCAACCCGCATATGCTCAATATCTGGAGTGCCACTAACGACTGGGCTGCAGGTATTGACGGTAAAGTATTGCTGACCGCTGCCACCAACGCCGTGAGTTTTGCGTCAGTTCCTACGACAGACTATATCGGCGCCGGCCATAATTCCCCCTTCAATGGAGATATCCCGGAAGTGATCCTGTATTCCCGCAAGCTGAGCAGCCTGGAGCGCCAGCAGGTGCAGTCTTACATGGCACTCCGGTACGGCCTTACGCTGGGTATCGATGTGCCTATGGACTACCTGGCCAGCGATGGCGCCACCACTATGTGGCAGGCCTCCGTGGGCGGCAGCTATGCCAAACGCATTACCGGCATCGGCCGTGATGACAGGGGGACACTGCTCCAGAAGCAATCCATCAGCTCAGAAGACGGTATTGTTACCATTGCAGCCGGCACTGCTATCGCGGCATCCAATGCGGCGAATACAACAACGATCACCAATAACCTCTCCTTCCTCAGTTTCGGCGACGACAATGGCGCTGCCACTTTCCTGACGCCGATAAGCGGCATCACCGGCGTTAGCCAGCGCATGGCCCGCATTTTCCAGGTGCAGAAAACCAACTGGGCCGACCAGGAGGTTACCATTAATTTATCCGGCGGCAGCGCGGAAACTTACTTACTGGTAAGTGCGGATGCAACCTTCGGCGCGGGAGATGCTGCTTACGCCATGGACGACAACACCGTTACCATCAACAGCAACCTGCTGCCCGACAATGGTTACTTTACTTTCGCCAGGCTGGTGAGAGGGCCGAACGGCGTGAAAGACGGCCTTACGTTCTGGCTGCGTGCAGACGATGGTAAATCCAGCGGCGGCCAGTGGAACGACTACAGCAACTTTGGCAACAACGCTTTGCAAGCCGTATCTGCCAGCCGGCCTAACACCGATGCACGCGGGCTGAACTTCAATTACAGCCTGGTATTTGACGGTACGGACGATTACCTGGATATTAACACTACCCGTATTAATCCTGCTGCAGCCACAATTTTTGCTGTTGCCAGCGGCACCGGATATAACGCGGTAAGAGACCTGGTGAGCAGCGGGGACGTTGGTTCCGCGCATGGCATGGAATTCCGTATTACCAATACAGCCAATTTGAATTTCCTGGAAAATGCAGGAGCGATTACCGGGGCCGGAGGCACCAGGACGATCCTGCCTAATAAAACATATATTTTCAGCGCTACGGAATCCAATACTGCAAACGGCTTGCGCCTGTTTGAAGATCACGCCCTTGATATCCAGGGTACTTCTTCCGTCACCCCCCTTACCGCTAATCTTATTTCCATCGGTTCCCGCACCATTGCTGCCCGTGGATTATACTGGTTAGGCAGCATGGGCGAGGTGATCGCTTACGACCGCGTGCTGACCGATGTTGAACGCCAGACTGTAGAATCATACCTTGGCATCAAATACGGCATTACGCTGAACAACGGCGCTACCAATTATCTTGCGACAGATGGTACTGCGTACTGGACGGCTGACGCGATCTACAAGACCCGCGTAACCGGCATAGGCAGGGACGATGCGACTAACCTCAACACCAAACAATCCCTCAGCGTAGACAATGGCTTTGTGACCCTTTCACTGGGCAACAACATCGCCATTACCAACGAACAGAATATCAATACTATCACCAACGATAAATCATTCTTTGTATTTGCAGATAACGGGCTGTCTACCACCGCATACGCCAATAATGTCAGCGGTACCAACGTAACCCGCCGCCTGCCCTGCGTTTGGAAGGTAGATAAGACCAACTGGACCGATCAGCCCATTACCCTGAAAGCAAATGCAAAAGGTACAGCAGTATACCTGCTGATCAGTACCGATCCTACTTTCGCGACCATCAACCAGGAGCTGCCGCTGAACCCCGATAAGACGGTGACGCTGAACACCAGCCTGATGCCTGATGGTGTGTACTACACTTTCGGCGCGCCTGCTAAATACCCCGGCGGTGTAAGCAGCGGTAACCTTGTATGGCTGCGGGCTGATTATACATCCGCCACGGCTGATAATATGCCTATCAACGAATGGAACGATTACAGCCCCAACCTGAACGACGTAACACAGGCTACAGCGGCCAACCAGCCGTCTTATTTCAACAATGCGGCCGATAACCTGAATTTCAACCCTGTGGTTAGATTCAGCGGAACTACGCAAGGCATGACGGGTGCTTCCTTCCTGAAAAACGGTACCTATAACGCCGCCGCGGCATTCGTGGTAAACAACCAGGCAACGCCGACGGCATCTGTTATCTTCACAGAAGCTCTCGGCACAGGCACCCAGTTCACACTGCATGCCACCTGGTCAGATAATATTGTGTATTGGGATGCACCTTATTCCAGCAACCGTATTACATATGCGGCAGGGAATGTTGTTAACCAGACTATCCTATGGACAGCCACAAACGACGTTACCCTTGCCGCAAACAAGCAGGCCATTTACAAGAATGGGTTAAGCGTGTCCACCGGTAATTTTACCAACACCTTTACCGGCAACAACAGCATCTTCCAGGTAGGCAGGAACGCCGGCACCAACTCTTACAACGGCCGCATAGGCGACCTGGTCGTGTTTTCCCAGGCGCTGACGCCGCTTGAACAGCAGCGCGTAAATTCTTATCTCGCTATTAAATACGGTATCACGCTCAATAACGGCGCTACCGATTACCTGGCTACCGATGGCACAACGAAGGTATGGGCCATTGATGCCACTTATAAGAACAATATTGCCGGCATTGGCCGTGATGATTTGGAGGACCTGTTCCAGAGACAAAGCCGCAGCATCAATACCGGCATGCAGTTGGCCATTGGCCTTGGAGCGCTGGCGGAAACAAACAGCGACAATGTCAACAACCTCGCTGCCGACAAAACATACATGGTATGGGGCGACGACGGCGCCAGCACCTTGTTCAAAACCGCTATCACAGGCAACCCTGCCGTGAATTACCGCATGACGCGCACCTGGAAAGTGCAGGAGACCGGCACGGTAGGCAGCGTGCAGATCGCAGTGCCTTATGATGCATTGCCCAACGCCGCGGAAACCTTCCTGGTGCTGAGTGCTGATGCGACATTGAATGGAACGGACCAGTTCATTCCTGTGAGCGAGATCACATTAAACGGTGTAAAACATTATGCGGCCAATGTTGACCTGGCCAACGGGCAATATTTCAGCTTCGCATCTTATATTAAAGCGCCGGGCGGCGTAGCAGGTACCAGCCTGTGGCTGCGTGCCGACGCCGGTACATCTTCCACCACCGATAATACAGCTATCGATGGCTGGACGGACTATGCTTCTGACCTGAACAACGCTACGCAAACAGCTACCCCGGCCAGCCAGCCGCTGTACCTGAGCAACACTGCCAGCAATGCTAACTTTAACCCGGTAGTGAAATTTGACGGTGCAGACTTCCTGAATCTTGATATTACCAAACTGCCGATGGGCACCAGCGCCAGGACCTTCTTCGGCGCAGGCCGCCTGGATGTAACCACCGGGTCCAATAAGTTCATCCTCGGGTACGGCGCCGCAGCTACCAGTACCGGTTCCGCAATTGCGGTAACAAATGGAACAGGAATAGCGAATTTTGTGGGATACGCCAACGACGTAGTAAGTGCTGCGGGCAACTGGCAACCTGGCGTGTTTAATGAAATAGCGGGTGCATGGGCCGGCGCTGGCGGCCAGGCTACCCTGTACAGCAAAATGAAAGTGTTAGGCGGTCCCCTGGCCAAAGCCTGGAATACAGGCACTGGCGGCGCCCGCATCGGCATGGCTCCATGGGATGCAGCCCAGGCGTGGAACGGTGTGATAGGTGAGGTGATCGTTTACCCGGCTGCGTTAACTTCCGTTGAAAGCCAGCGTGTATCCACTTACCTGGCTATCAAGTACGGCTATACGATCGATCAGACCGTTGCAACCGACTACCTGGCTACCGACGGCACCACCAAAGTATGGGATGCCACAGCCAATTCAACTTACAAAAACAATATCACCGGTATAGGCCGCGATGATGTGGAAGGGCTTGCGCAGAAACAAAGCCGGAACATCAACGCAGGCTTCCAGCCCATAGTGGGCCTCGGCGGCATTGCGGCAGACAACCTGTCAAACACCAGTACATTTGCCGCGGATAAAAATTACCTGGTATGGGGCGACGATGGCGCTTCTACTTCCTTCGTCACCGGGATCACCACCAAGCCGGGCGTAACCGCCCGCATGACCAGGGTTTGGAAAGTGCAGGAAACCGGCACAGTAGGGAATGTGCAGATCGCCATCCCCGCGGATGTCATTTCTTCCTCCATGTCGTCTCCCCAACTGGTAGTGAGCAACGATGCCACTATCGACGAAAATGATCAATACAGCGCGCTTTCACTGACCACTATAGACGGTACGGATTATTACACAGCTACTGTAGATCTGAACAATGCCCAATACTTCACCTTTGCCGCACTGGTAACCGCACCGGGCGGCGTGCTGGGCGATGTGTTGTGGGTGAAATCAGACGCAGGCGTACAGGTGAATGCCAGCAACCAGGTGGAAGAATGGATTGACCAGAGCGGCAGCAATAATATTGCCACGCAACTGCGCGCAGCCCCGGTTGCGCACACAGACGCGGTCACGCCTACCGCGGCGATCACATACGAACCGGTTGCGATCAACTTTAACCCGTCTGTAGACTTTACGGGCGCCGTGGGCAGGTCACTGAAAGGCAGGGCCCTCACGGCATGGAACTCTACCAACCCGATCGCGATATTCGGCGTGTCGCAACGCGAAGGAACCGCGACGGAATTCGGCGGCATCTTCGCATCAAACGGTGATTGGGTGGGCAGCGTTTCAGGCAGGGGCCTTCTCAATAGCCCTACCAACAATTACACTATGGATGGCAACGGATGCCTGATGAGCCAGTCTCCTGTAGCCGGCCCGGCGCCTTCCGTAGCAAGAGCTGCCTATATCAGCCCCAATAACTCATTGGGAGGAAGCACCTGGCTGAACGGTAAGCAAAACGCTTTAGGCACCAACTGTGTTACCCAGGGTGATGGCCTCAACTTCGAAGTTGGCGGCCGCACTACCGGCGACGCTACTTTCGACGTCCGCATCTTCAGCGGTAAGATCCCCGAGGTGATCGTATACAAGGCAGCGCTCACCACTACCGAAGCGCAGCGTGTGGAATCTTACCTGGGCATTAAATACGGCGTCACGCTGGATCAGAGCGCGCCGCAGGATTACCTGGCTACAGACGGCACCACCAAAGTGTGGGACGCCGCAGCCAACGCAACTTATAAGATCAACATCTTTGGCATAGGCCGCGATGACGCAGAAGGGCTCGTTCAGAAACAAAGCCGCAGCGTGCACAGTGGTTCCATCCTCACCGTCGGGCTGGGTGGTATTGCAGCTTCGAATGCAGATAATACCAACACCTTTACAGCAGACAGGAGCTACCTGATGCTGGCCGGCAACAGCGCCGCTACAACGGTTTCTACCACAGACCTGCCGGTGGGCAGCTGTATCGCTCAACGCCTCACGCAGGAATGGAAAGCACAATTCACCAATTACGACATCGCCACACAACCTCTCAGCCTCCAGTTCGACCTGAACGGTATCACCGTATTGGGCACTGCCGCGGAAGACTTCACCATCCTGGTCGACCAGGACGGCGACGGTAACTTTGCCACCGGCACGGTGAGCGAAATACCCGCAACAGGCTTCAGCGGCGGCATAGTGAGCTTCGATAACCTGGTAGCACTGCCCAACGGCGCAGTGTTCACCCTCATCACCAGTCACCCGGAACGCACCGCCAACCTGGTGCCGGATGCAACGGTGAGAACGGTGGCAGCTACCTGTATCGAGAACGGTACGCTTTATTTCATCGATCCTTCAGACGCCAATAAATACATTGCATCCATTGCCCTGAACGGCAACACCATAGACGTTACCAAACTCTCTGCCGTAGTAGATGTGAACAGGGATATGACAACAGCCCTCGGCAGGAACAACGGCACTGAATACGGTACGCAGCTGATGCGCAGGCTGGTGCATATCGCTTACACCGGCGCGGACCTCACCGTGAACGGCGGCGTACAGCTCCGCCTGTTCTGGGATCCAGTGGAACGGACCAATGCAGAGACCATGCTCTCCGGCACCCGTGGTGTGACCGGCACGCAGAAGTGGGCATGGTTCAAACACAGCGGTGATATTACCGCTACCCTGGCAGACCTTGCGCCTGAAGGGCTGGCGAACATCACCGAACTGACCCCGGCCACCGGCCAGCAGGACGGCCTGGAATACGTTGAATTCAGCGGCATACAGAACTTCTCTACTTTCGGAGCGTTAGCAACCGCCAACCAGGTGCTGGCCATCACTAAAACGCAGGACGGCACGGAAGGCACGCAGGACGCCGCTTTCAGCATCAGCCTGCCCAACGGTATAACCGCTTCGGAAGACATTACCATTAACTATACCATTACCGGGACCGCCACTAACGGCACCGATTATACGACAATTACCAATACGGTTACTTTCCCGAACGGCAGCAACAGCGTTACCATACCGGTAACTGTTACTGACGATAACATCATCGAAGTGGCGGAAAACGTCACTATTACACTCAATACAGCCACAGGTGTGTCCAGCAGCAATGCTTACAGCATCAACAGCACGCAGAATGCGGCTACGGCAAGTATCGCAGATAATGACAGTAACGACCCGGCTAAAACCGTAGTGGTGGTGACCAATGGCGGCAATGCAGCTGAGCCTTCCACAAACGGGGTGTTTAACGTTGGCCTGCCTGCCGGCGTCACTTCTTCGGAAGATATCACGGTGACCTATACCGTTGGCGGAACAGCCACAGCCGGCACGGACTATGTTGCACTAAGCACCAGCGTGGTAATTCCCGCCGGTCAGAACAGCGTGTCAGTACCTGTTACTGTAACGAACGACCAGCTCATTGAGAATACCGAGACAGTCATACTGACCATTACGAACGGTACCAGCACCAACTTCAATTTACCTGCATCACCCACTAATGGGTCTGCTACCGTAAACATCGTGGACGACGAAAATACCCCGGCAAACCGGGTGGTAAGCGTAACACCTACCGTGAATGGAGTTGAAGGCAGCGGTGCTCTCTTTGGGTTCCGCATACAATTGCCTTCCGGTATCACCAGTTCAGAGCCCATAACAGTAACCTATACGGTAGGCGGTTCCGCAGTAACAGGTGCAGACTATAACGGCATAAGTGCGGCACATTTCAGTGGCACGGCAACCATACCGGCCGGAGGATCTACAGCGATAACCGGTACGGTGGTAGATGATCAGATCATCGAAGGGACCGAAACAGTAACCATCACCCTAACCGGTGCTACTTCAACCAGCTTTACCTTTACCCTGAACCCTGCGGCAACCATCGCTTCAAACAACATTCTCGATAATGACGATATAGCGGCCAACCGCGTGTTGAGCATCGAGAAAACAACGGATGGCGCAGAACCTTCCACAGGCGGTTCATTCACCATCAGCCTGCCAACAGGCATTACGGCTGCACAGGACATTACCGTGAACTACACCACTTCCGGTACGGCCACCAGCGGTACGGATTATCCCGCATTGAGCGGCACTGCAATCATCGCTGCCGGCCAGAATACCGTATCGCTGCCTTTTGCGGTGACCGACGACCAGGTTATCGAGAATACCGAGACTGTGATCGTTTCTCTCACCGGCGGTACCGGCGGAAGTCTTTCTTATACTGTGAGCAGTACCGATGGCAATGCCAGCGCGGATATTACTGATGACGAAAACAGCGATCCCAACGACCGCATACTGAGCATTGCCAACGCAGGCGATGCGGCAGAGCCAGGCACGAATGGCGCATTCACCATCAGCCTGCCCGCGGGTATTACTTCTTCGGAACCAGTTACGGTTAATTATACGGTAAGCGGTACAGCCACCAATGGTACGGATATGACGACACTCACCGGTACTGCGGTCATCCCTGCGGGCCAGAACAGTGTACCCGTTCCCGTAACCGTTACCAACGACCAGCTGCTGGAAAACACAGAGACAGTTATCCTGACCCTGAACGGCGGCAGCTCTGGGAGCTTTACCTTCACAGGAACCGGCAATGCTACGGTGAATATCACTGACGATGACAATACCCCAGCTAACCGTGTATTGAGCATCGTTAAAAACACCGATGCGGCAGAACCCGCCACCAATGCGGCATTTACTGTTAGCTTGCCCACCGGTATACTGCCTACAGAAGACATTACCATTAACTATACCATTGCCGGAAACGCTGTTAACGGCACCGACTATACGACCCTGACCGGCACGGTGACCATCCCGGCCGGCCAGAACAGTGTGGGATTACCGGTAACCGTTACCAACGACCAGGAAATAGAAAATACAGAGAACATCCAGCTGACCATTACAAATGGTACCAGCACCAACTTCAATTATACTGCCAGCGCTACCAATGGCAGTGCTACTGCTACCATTACAGATGATGATAACACAGCGGCCAACCGTGTGCTGAGCGTTACCAACACCGGCAATGCGGCAGAGCCGGCCACGAACGGCAGCTTCAGGATCAGCCTGCCTGTCGGGGTGACATCTTCCCAGCCGATTACGGTAAACTTCACCAGGACAGGAACGGCCGGTGCAACAGATTATACGCCCATGGCGAGTCCTGTGACTATACCTGCGGGCCAGAACGGCGTGACGGTCGATGTTGTGGTTACGAATGACCAGATCATTGAGAAAACAGAAACAGTCATCCTGAACATAACGAACGGAACCAGCACCAGCTTCAACTTCACGGCATCTGCAACAGCAGCTTCCGCAACGGTAGACATCGTGGATGATGACAACACTGCGGCAAACCGTTTGATAAGCGTAACACCTACGGTCAATGGATCTGAGGGCAGCACCGCCTTCTTTGGGTTCCGTTTACAACTGCCTGCGGGCATCACCAGTTCAGAGAACATCACCGTAAACTATACGGTAGGCGGCACCGCGGTGAAGGGTGCGGATTATAATGGCATAAGCGCGGGACATTTCAGCGGTACTGCAACCATCCTGGCCGGGGCCTCTACATCCATTACGGGTACAGTGGTAGACGACCAGATCATTGAGGGCACCGAAACTGTGACCATTACCATTACCAGCGCATCTTCCGCCAGCTTTACATTTGCCCCGGATCCCGCGGCAACCACTGCTTCGAACAATATCATTGATAATGACGACCTGGCGGCCAATCGCGTACTGAGCATCACAAAAACAGCTGATGCAGCAGAACCCAATACCAACGGGGTATTCCGCATCAGCCTGCCTACCGGCGTTACGGTTGCACAGCCTGTTACGGTGAATTACACCGTTACTGGCACCGCCACTTCAGGCACCGATTATGCGGCACTGAGCGGCACGGCCACTATTCCTGCGGGCGCCAACAACATTCCGCTGCCCGTGAATGTGATCGACGACAAATTCATTGAGAATACAGAAACCGTGATCGTTACCATCACCGGCGGCACCGCAGGTTCGCTGACCTTCACGCCCAGCACTACCGACGGGGATGAAACCATCAACATCACCGACGACGAAAATACCCTGGCGAACAAAGTGCTGAGTATCGCGAAAGTGTCTGACCTTGAAGAACCCAACATCAACGGTTCTTTCAGAGTCAGCCTGCCGGCAACGATCAGGACCACCGAGCCTATTACCGTTACTTACACGGTAGGCGGCACCGGCACCGATAACGTGGATTATACATCTATTGGCGCCATCACGATCCCGGCAGGCGAGAACAGCGTGCTGGTACCGGTGAGCGTGATAGACGACCAGATCATTGAAGGAACGGAAACGCTGATTGTAACCCTGACCGGCGGCAACAGCACCAGCTTTGCCTTCACGGCGGCAGCTTCGCCCGACAACAGCGCCCAGGCCAATATTACCGACGACGATAATGTTGCGGCCAACCAGGTGCTGACTGTTACCAAAGGCGCAGACGGTTCTGAACCTTCCACACCGGGCTCCTTCACGATCAGCCTGCCTGCAGGTTATACTTCAGCGCTGCCCATTACGGTTAACTATACAATAGCCGGTACAGCCGGCAGCGGAGTGGATTACACCGCCCTTGCTGCCAGCGTGGTATTACCCGCTAACCAGAACAGTGTGTCTGTATCCGTACCGGTGCTGGATGATGCATTGGTTGAAAATACCGAAACGGTGATCATGACGCTTACGGGCGGCACTGCCACCGGCTTCACTTACACCGGCACGAACAATGCGACGGTAAATATTACAGACGACGAGAACAGCACGACCAACCGCGTACTGAGCGTTGCCAACACCGGCAATGCGGCAGAACCGGGCACCCCGGGCAAGTTCACCATCACCCTGCCCACCGGCGTAACGCCGTCTGAAGACGTGGATATAACCTACGTGATCAGCGGTACAGCCACAGGTGGCGCAGATTACACCGCGCTGACGGGCACGGTGGTATTGCCTGCCGGCCAGAACAGCGTAGATGTGAACGTTGCAGTGTCTGACGACCAGATCATAGAAGGCACTGAAAACGTGATCCTCACCCTGAGCGGCGGCACCAGCGCTAACTTCGCCTTTGCCGCCAGTACGACCAACGGCGCTGCAACCGTGGATATCACAGATAATGATAACACCGGCGCCAACCAGGTGCTGACTATCACCAAACAGGCAGACGCGGCAGAACCAGCCACCAATGGCGCATTCCGCATCAGCCTCCCCGCTGGCTTCACCGCGGCAAACGACATCACTGTAACCTACAGCATAGGCGCGGGTACTGCTACCCCCGGCACAGACTATACGGCCATTACGGGCTCCAAGGTTATTCCTGCAGGACAGAATTACGTGGACGTGGCTGTAAGAGTGATAGACAATCTTGTCATAGAACCGACGGAAACCGTCATAATGAATATCTCCAGCGGTACAGACGGCGTGCGTTCTTACACAGTATCCGGCGGCACTGCCACTGTTGATATCGCGGATAACGATCAGGTAACTAACAGCAGGGTAGTACTGCTCACTAAGGTTTCTGATGCCATTGAAGGCGGAACGAACGGCCAGTACAGGATCTCCCTGCCGCCGGGCGTTACCAGCTCCGAAGATGTGGTGATCAGCTTTACAGTGGGCGGAAGTGCGGTTAACACTACAGATTACACCCTGCTCGGTTTAAGCGCCGGGAATATTGTGATCCCCGCCGGCGCCAATGAAGTATTCATTGACGTAGACGCTGGCAATGACGGCGCAGTAGAGGGGCCGGAAGATGTGGTGCTGAATCTTACCAGTGCTGCTTCAGCCAGCTATCCGTTTACAATAGATCCCGCAGGAAATGGCGCTATCGTGAACATTGTGGACGCCAATGCGGCCAGCAGCACACCGTTGCAGGTAATTTTTGGCAGCAATGCTTCCGAGCCCAGCAACAGTGGTCAATTCACTGTTAAACTTGCAGGCGTGGCAACATCCGCATGGCCGGTAACGGTAGGATATAGTATATCAGGCACAGCCGTTTCAGGCCTGGATTACCAGGCAATCGGCAACATCGTTATTCCCGCGAATACGAACGCTGTTAACGTGAATCTCGATGTGCTGGATGACCTGATCATCGAGCCGACTGAAACAATGGTGTTTACGCTATTGTCAGGTACCGCAACAGACGGAGGTGGTAATGCTTTCATCTTCCCGCCAGATCCGGTCAACGATAACGTAAGCGTCAACATTGCGGATGATGATGCAACAGACCCGGATAACCTGAAATTGGAAGTAACCACAACCAATCATGCGGCGGAGCCCTCCACCCATGGCGCTTTCACTGTAAGCCTGCCTGCAGGGTATACATCCTCCGCCAATCTTACCCTGAGCTATACCATGACCGGTACCGCCGTGAGAAATACGGACTACTCAGTATTTACGATCACGCTGCCGGCTAATTCCAACAGCATAACCATACCGCTCACCGTGACCGACGACAAGATCATCGAGAGCATCGAAACTGCCATATTCAATCTCAACGGCGGTACGGATGGCAACAGCTTTACCTATACAGCCGGCACTAACAATGTGGCCACCCTCAATATCGCGGACGACGACAACACCAGTGCGAACCGCGTGATAACCGCGACCAATACCGCCAATGGCGCAGAACCTGGCACACCTGGTCAGTTCACCCTCAGCCTGCCCGCAGGTTATACCTCCGCGGAAGCCATTACGGTGAACTACGCCATAACCGGCACTGCAACGAGCGGTACGGACTACACTGCTATCGGCGCTTCCATCGTGATCCCTGCCAATAACAACAGTGTTACCATCCCTGTAACCGTACAGGACGACCAGGTCATTGAAGGCACTGAAACTGTCATGCTCAGCATCACCACTGTTACCGCTGCCAGCGGTCCGTACGCAGCCGCCCCCGGCGGTGGTACCGCTACTGTGAACATCGCGGACAATGATAATACCCTGGCCAACCGCGAACTGTCCGTAACGGCAACCAACGCGGCAGAGCCTGGCACTGATGGCGCATTCACCATCAGCCTGCCTGGTACCACCATAACATCCGCGCAGCCGGTAACGGTGAACTACACCATCACCGGCACCGCCCTGAACGGCACCGATTACGCCAGCCTGAGCGGCACAGTGATACTGCCTGCCAACCAGCACAGCGTACAGGTACCGATCGATGTAACGGACGACCTGATCATAGAAGAAACCGAGACAGTTATTCTTACCATCAATAATGGTGCGTCTCCCAGTGACAACTATACCGCCAGCGCTACCAACGGTAATGCTACGGCCAATATCACAGACAACGACAACGTAGCTGCGAACCTGGTGCTGGAAGTGAACAAAACCTCCGACGCGGCAGAGCCCGGCACCAACGGCAACTTCCGTATCACATTACCTGCCGGCTATACGGCATCACAACCCATCACCGTGAGCTACACCATCACCGGCGATGCAATTCCAGGCAGCGACTACACGACCCTGAGTGGCACCGTATTGCTCGCAGCCGGCCAGAACGGTGTGAATGTACCGGTTGCAGTGAAAGACGACCAGGTGATCGAGAACCTTGAAACAGTTACAATGGCCATTACAGGCGGTCTTTCATCCAGCTTCACGCTTAGCCCGGGCACATCTGCTAATGCCACTGTAAACATCACAGACAACGACAACATCCCTGCAAACCTGGCCCTGAGCGTGACCAGGACCGCGGATGCAGCAGAGCCCACCACGGACGGAACATTCGTGATCAGCCTGCCTGCCGGCGTGACCGTTGCCGAGGCTGTAACAGTGAACTACACCATCGGCGGCACGGCTGCGGACGGTACCGACTTTGCGACCCTTGGCAGCAGCGTTGTAATACCTGCCAACCAGAACAGCGTGACGGTGACTGTAAACGTAACCGACGACCAGGTGATCGAGAACACTGAAACCGTGACCCTGACAATCAACAATGGCATCAGCACCAACTTTGCATTCACCGCCAACGCAACAGCGGCTACAGCAAGCATGGATATTATCGACAACGATAACAGCCCGCTGAACCTGGTAGTAAGCGTTGTACAAACGGCAGACGGCTCCGAGCCTGGTACTGACGCAGGTTTCAGCGTGAAACTGCCCGCAGGTTATACCGCTGCCGAAGACATCACGGTAAGTTATACCACCACCGGTACTGCCACCAGTGGCAGCGACTATGCGGCCATGAGCGGCAGCATCGTGATACCGGCCGGTCAAAATGCCGTGGCATTGCCGGTAGACGTTTCAGATGACTTCGTGATAGAAACACAGGAATCCGTGATCGTAACGCTGACCGGGGGCGCCTCCACCAGCTTCAGCTTCACACCTGATGCAGCCACAGGCAGCGCCACCGCGTACATCGACGATAACGATAACGTAGCGGCTAACCTCGTGCTGATCACAGAAATGACAGCGAACGCCTCAGAACCGAATACCAATGGCACATTCAGCGTGAGCCTGCCTGCGACCTACACCGCTTCGGAAGACATCACCGTGAACTACACCATTGCAGGTACAGCCACCGCAAATGCGGACTACCCGGCACTGAGCGGCTCCGTGGTGATACCCGCCGGCCAGAACGGCGCGACCGTAACCGTAACAGTCACCGACGACAAGATCATTGAAGTGACCGAAACCGTTGAATTGACCATTACCGGCGGCAGCTCCGCCAGCTTCACGCTTGCGCCCAGCGCGACCGACGGCGTGGCATCGCTGAACATTGCTGACGACGACAACACCACGGCGAATACCGAACTGAGCGTGACCAGCACCGGCGACGGCGCAGAGCCGAATACCAATGGCATCTTCAGCATCAGCCTGCCCGCCGGCGTTACTTCATCAGAGCCCATTACGGTAACCTATAACATCGCCGGCACCGCGGGCGCAACAGATTACACCGCCCTCCCCGGCACCGTGATCATACCTGCCGGCCAGAACAGCATCGCAGTGCCTGTGCCCGTACTCGACGACGATATCATCGAAGGCACAGAAACCGTGATCATGACCCTGGCTACCGGCGCATCCACCAGCTTCGGCTTCAACGTCAGCACGACCAGCGGTAATGCGACCGTTAATATCAACGACAACGACAACACCGCCGCCAACCGAGTACTGAGCGTCGTAAATACGAACGATGCATCAGAACCGCTGACCAACGGCCTGTTCACCATCAGCCTGCCAGCAGGTATTTCCGCTGCAAGCGACATCACGGTGAACTACACCGTGGGCGGTACAGCAGCGGCTGGCGCGGGCGCGGATTATGCATCCATCGGCACTTCCGTGGTGATCCCTGCCGGCCAGAACAGCGTGACCGTAGCAGTTCCTGTACAGGACGACCAGGTGATAGAGAACACCGAAACCGTTATACTGACGATCACCGGTGGTACTGCATCCAGCCTGGCATTCACCGCCAGCACTACCAGCGGTGCAGCAACCGTGAACATTCTGGATAATGACAACGTAGCGGCTAACCTGGTTGTAAGCGTACCGGCCACCACCGATGGCGCAGAACCCAATACCAACGGTACCTTCACCGTAAGCCTGCCTGCAGGTTACACGGCTTCAGAAGACATCACCGTGAGCTACACCATCGGCGGCACCGCCACAGCAGGCGGTGACTATACCACACTGGGCGGCACCATAGTGATACCTGCAGGTCAAACCAGTATACCCGTAACCGTTATTGTTACCAACGATGATATCATCGAACCGGCAGAAACAGTGGTACTGACAGTAACAGGCGCCGCTTCCGCCAGCTTCACGCTCGCGCCCAGCGCGACCAGCGGCAACGGAACCGTACAGATCATTGATGAAGACAATACAGCAGCCAACCGTGTGCTGAGCGTAACCAACGCCGGAGACGCGGCAGAACCTGCCACAAACGGCAGCTTCAGTATTGCCTTGCCCGGTACCGTAACTGCTTCGGAAGACATCACTGTAAACTATACCATCACCGGTACAGCCACCAGCGGTACAGACTACGCTACTATCAGCGGTTCAGTGATCATACCGGCCGGCCAGCATAGCGTGACCGTGCCTGTAACCGTGATCAACGACCAGGTCATAGAAGGAGAGGAGACCGTGATACTCACCATCACCAACGGTACATCAGCCACCATGGGTGGCTTCACTGCCAGCGCCACCAATGGCAATGCAGAAGTGAAGATCGCGGATGACGATAATACTACTGCGAACCGCGTGCTGCTCATCACTAAAACTGCCGATGCGGCAGAACCGGGCACAGACGGCAACTTCAACATCAGCCTGCCTGCCGGCATCACTGCTGCAGAAGACATCACCGTGAATTACGCAGTAACAGGCACTGCCACCAGCGTTGCAGACTATGCCGCCCTCGCAGGTACCATCGTGATCCCTGCCGGCCAGAACAGCGTGGCCATACCGGTAACCATAGCGAACGACCAGGTGATAGAAAGCACAGAGACCGTGATCGTGACCCTGACCAGCGGCACTTCCACCAGCTTCAGCTTCGACGCCAGCAACAGCGCCACCGTGAATATTGCCGATGAAGACAACGCTGCTGCGAACCGCGCACTGACAGTGACCAGAACGGCAGATGCGGCAGAACCGGCTACCCACGGCGGATTTGCCATCGCGCTGCCTGCAGGGTACACAGCGGCGGAAGACATCACCGTGAACTTCGCCATCACCGGCACCGCTACAGACGGTACAGATTACGCCACCCTGGGCAGCAGCGTGGTAATACCCGCAGGTCAGAACAGCGTGACCGTTCCTGTGACCGTGATAGACGAAAAAGTAGTTGAGACCGCAGAAACGGTGATACTCACCCTTTCCGGCGGTACATCCACCAGCTTCACTTACGCCGGCACAGGCAATGCCACCGTGAATATTGCGGACGACGACAATATTCCGGCCAACCTCGTGCTGACGGTAACCAATACGACAGATGCTTCCGAGCCTGCCACCAACGGCATGTTCACCATCAACCTCCCTGCGGGTGTTACCGTATCGGAAAACCTGGTGGCGAATTACACCATCAGCGGCACAGCCATACCGGGCACAGACTACGGCACCCTCGGCGGTTCCGTGGTGATACCGGCCGGCCAGAACAGCATCACCATACCGGTAACCGTTATTGACGACCAGGTCATCGAAAACACCGAGACCGTGACGGCAACCATGACAGGCGGCACTTCTGCCAACTTCAGCTTCACCGCTGCGGCAGGCAATGCAACCGTAAACATTGCGGACGACGACAACACGGCTGCTAACCGCGTGCTGACCGTTACCGCCACGGCAGATGGCGCAGAGCCTGCTACCAACGGCGAATTCACGATCAGCCTGCCCACGGGCATTACTTCCGCTGAGAACATTGCCGTTAGCTATATCATAGCCGGTACTGCCACCAGCGGAACGGACTACACAGCCATTAACGGTATTATTACCATACCGGCCGGCCAGAACAGTGTAACCGTGCCCGTAGCTGTACTGAACGACCAGGTACTGGAAAGCACTGAGACCGTGATCATGACCCTCGGCGGCGGCTCCAGCACCAGCTTCATCTTCACCGGCACCAACAGTGCAACGGTGAACATCACGGATGACGAGAACACACCGGCCAACCGCGTGCTCAGCATCGTGAACACCGCCAATGCCGCAGAACCGGGCACCAATGGCAGCTTCGAAGTAAGCCTGCCCGGCACTCTCACTTCAGCGGAAGACATCACCGTGAACTTCGGTGTGAACGGCACTGCAACACCAGGTACAGATTACACCGCCCTCACCGGCAGCGTAACCATACCCGCAGGCCAGCACAGCGTGAGCATACCGGTGACCGTGATCAACGACCAGCTGATCGAAAACACAGAAACAGTAGTTGTTACGCTCACCGGAGGTTCCAGCACGGGAGGTAATGCATTCACCGCCAGCACCACCAACGGCAATGCAACGGTGAACATTACAGACGACGAGAACGTGCCCGCGAACCTTACGCTGAGCATTACCAATACCACCGACGCAGCAGAGCCTGCCACCAATGGCAGCTTCACCATCGGCCTGCCGACAGGCATTGCTTCTTCCGAAGACGTGACGGTGAGCTACACCATCACCGGCACTGCCGCAAGCGGCGTGGACTACACAGCGCTGACAGGCACCGTGGTAATACCCGCCGGCCAGAATAACGTGAGCATACCGGTAACCGTTACAGACGACCAGC
The DNA here is from genome assembly GCF_039655965.1 of Chitinophaga sp. YIM B06452. Lineage (NCBI taxonomy): Bacteria > Pseudomonadati > Bacteroidota > Chitinophagia > Chitinophagales > Chitinophagaceae > Chitinophaga > Chitinophaga sp. YIM B06452. Next base: position 56,212 of record NZ_JAWLKY010000011.1, read on the forward strand.
TGATCGAGAACACTGAAACAGTGATCATGACACTGGCAGGCGGTACCAGCACCAGCTTCACTTTCACCGGCACCGGCAACGGCACCGTGAATATTACAGACAACGAGAACACAGCGGCTAACCGCGTGCTGACCGTAACCAATACGGCGGACGGTGCAGAACCGGGCACCAACGGCAGCTTCGCTATCAGCCTGCCCACAGGCATTGCGTCTTCCGAAGACGTAACGGTGAACTACACTATCAGCGGCACTGCCACAGCAGGCGCGGATTATGCGGCCATCACCGGTACCATCACCATACCGGCCGGACAGAACAGTGTAACCGTTCCGGTTACCGTGATGAACGACATGGTAATTGAAGGCACCGAAACCGTGATACTGACACTGGCGGGAGGCAGCAGCACCAGCTTCGCCTTCACCGGTACCAATAACGCCACCGTGAACATCACCGATGATGAGAACGACCCGGCTAACAGGGCGCTGACCATCACGAAAGTAACAGACGCAGCAGAACCCGGCACCAATGGCAGCTTCGAAATCAGCCTGCCTTCCGGTATCACATCTGCCGAAGCTATCACGGTGACCTATAACATAACCGGCACCGCGGCCAGCGGCGCAGACTACACAGCGCTCACCGGCACCGTGGTGATCCCTGCAGGGCAGAACAGCGTGAACGTTCCTGTGACCGTGATCAACGACCAGGTGATAGAAGTAACCGAGACCGTTATCGCCACCCTCGCCGGCGGCACCAGCACCAGCTTCACCTTCACCGGTACCGGCGCTGCAACGGTGAATATCACTGACGATGAAAGCACCGTGCCGGCCAACCTGGCGCTGACCATCACCAAAGGCGCCGATGCTGCGGAACCTGCTACCAACGGCAACTTCGTAATTGGCCTGCCCACAGGCATCACTTCATCAGAAGACATCACGGTGAACTACACCGTGACCGGCACCGCCAGCGGCGCGGATTACACCGCCCTCAGCGGCACCGTGGTGATCCCGGCCGGCCAGAACAACGTGAGCGTTCCTGTAACCGTAACCGATGACCAGGTGATAGAAGTAACCGAGACCGTGATCGCCACTCTTACCGGCGGCACGAGCACCAGCTTCACCTTCACCGGTACCGGCAACGCAACAGTGAACATCACCGACGATGAAAGCACTGTACCGGCCAACCTCGCGCTGACCATTACGAAAGGCGCAGACGGTTCAGAACCCGGCACCAATGGCAGCTTCAACATCAGCCTGCCCACAGGCATCACTTCATCAGAAGCCATCACGGTGAACTATACCGTAACCGGTACTGCTACCAGCGGCGCGGATTACACGGCCCTCACCGGCACCGTGACCATCCCTGCCGGCCAGAACAGCGTACCTGTACCGGTAGCCGTGGCGAATGACGATATCATAGAAGTAACAGAAACAGTGATCGCTACCCTCAACGGCGGCAGCAGCACGAACTTTACCTTCACAGGCACGGGCAATGCAACGGTGAACATCACCGATGATGAGAGCACCGTACCGGCAAACCTCGTGCTGACAGTCACCAAAGGCGGCGACGGATCTGAACCTGCTACCAACGGCAGCTTCGTGATCAGCCTGCCTGGCACTGTCACTTCATCAGAAGCCATCACCGTGAACTACACCATTGCGGGCACAGCAGCGGCAGGCGCGGATTACACAGCCCTCACCGGCACCGTGATCATCCCTGCCGGACAACGCAGCGTAACCGTACCGGTTGAAGTACAGAACGACCTGGTAATTGAGCCGCTTGAAACCGTGATCATGACGCTCGCCGGCGGTACCAGCACCAGCTTCACCTTCACCGGCAACAGTAATGCAACCGTCAATATCACAGACGATGAAANCGCAGCGTAACCGTACCGGTTGAAGTACAGAACGACCTGGTAATTGAGCCGCTTGAAACCGTGATCATGACGCTCGCCGGCGGTACCAGCACCAGCTTCACCTTCACCGGCAACAGTAATGCAACCGTCAATATCACAGACGATGAAAGCATACCGGCCAACCTGGTGCTGAATGTCGCCAACGGCGGCGATGCAGCAGAACCTGGCACAAACGGCAGCTTCACCATCAGCCTGCCGGGCGGTATTACTTCATCTGTGGATATCACCGTGAACTACACCATCGGCGGCACTGCAGCAGCAGGCACAGACTACGGCGCCCTGACCGGCTCAGTGGTAATACCTGCCGGTCAGAACACAGCAACTATCCCGGTAACCGTTAATGACGACCAGCTGATAGAAGGCGATGAGACCATCGTGCTGACTATCACCGGCGGCACTGCAACAGGCCTCACCTTTACGCCGGGCACGAACGCCTCCGCAACGGTGAACCTTGCAGACGATGACGATAACAACCTGGACCTGGTAGTCAACGCAAGCACACCGGCGGCTTCAGAACCGGCCACACCGGGCGCATTTACCATCAGCCTGGCCAGCGGTAAGATACCGGCTGCAGACGTTACCGTGAATTACACCGTCACCGGCACAGCCGCCGCGGGCACAGATTACACAGCCCTCACCGGCACCGTGGTGATCCCTGCAGGCCGCAGCAGCATAACCGTTCCGGTGGCCGTACAGAACGATGATCTCATAGAACCTGCCGAGACCGTTATCTTAACGCTCAACGGCGGAACATCGACCAACATCACTTACACCGTAGGCGCAGCAAATGCGGCTACTGTAACCATCGCGGACGATGATAATACCGACCTGAGCCTCGCCATAGCAGCCACCATAGCAGATGCTACCGAGCCGACAGTAAACGGCCAGTTCACGATCAGCCTGCCGGGCGGCAAACGCACGCAGGAAGCCATCACCATCCAATACATGGTAGGCGGATCGGCCACACCGGATGCGGATTACAGGGCCATCAGCGGTACCATCACCATCCCGGCGGGCGCAGGCAGTGTAACCGTTCCCGTTAACGTGTACAACGACAGCGAAGTGGAACAACCGGAAACAGTACAGCTCATACTCACCGGCGGCCAGTCTGCCAGCTATACCTTCACACCGGCCGCGGTAGCCACCGCCACTGTAACCATCACGGATATAGAGGCAGGAGACCTGGTAGTGAGCAAGGTGATCGTATCGCCTGCAACAGGACCGTACCGCATGGGTCAGAACCTGACCTACCGCATCACGGTGAGAAACACAGGTTCCATCACTATGACCGGCGTAAGAGCGGAAGACCGCCTGCCTGTACAGCTGGATGTGCCCACGCATACTTCCGCTGAAAGAGGCCAGGTGACAGTAACGCCGGGTACCAAACTGGTAGAATGGAACATCGGCGATATGGCGCCGGGAGCTACCGTTCAGATGACGCTTACTTCCCGCGTAATAGAAGGCGGGCCGCTGGTGAATGAAGCTTCCGCTTACAGCGCCACCATGCCGGATGCGGACTCATCCAACAACATCGCAGCGGCCAGCACCGCGATAGAAGGCTTCGACCTTGCATTCCCGAACGTGATCACACCGAACGGCGACGGCAAGAACGAGAAGCTGATCATCGGCGGCCTCGAGAAATATCCTGGTTCACGTATCCAGATATTCAACCGCTGGGGCGGACAGGTGTACCGGTCTAACGACTACCGCAACGACTGGGACGGTTCCAACCTGAACGAGAGCACCTACTACTATATCCTGGAAGTGAAGAAACCGGATGGCATTAAAACGTATAAAGGATGGGTATTAATCGTGCGGTAATGACAACAATATTCTCTGCTGATCTTAAAAGTGTAAAGATGCAAACAGTACTCAGGGCAGTGATCACGGTATTGCTCCTCATCCCGGGAGCCTGCGCGGTGGCGCAGCAAAACATACAGTTCAGCCAGTATGTTTTCA
>NZ_JAWLKY010000012.1:0-2163 GCF_039655965.1 Chitinophaga sp. YIM B06452
GTGCCAGTGGTACCTGTAGTAGGCATCACCGGCGGCCTTTGGCTGTGGTCGATCACCGCCGGCGGGGCGATGTGGTTCACCCGGTTGATATAATCGGCATCCGCGAAATAATAAATATCATCCCGGCCCATGCCGCCTGCTTTGTTGGACGCCACGTAGCCTTCGTAACCATTGTGTTTGAGGATCAGCCCGATATCGTCTGCCCCGGAGTTGAAAGGTGCTTTCATGTTCTCCGGCGTTTCCCAGCTGGTTTTAGCGCCTTTTACCCGGAAGATATCATAGCCGCCCAGGCCCGCGTAGCCTTTGCTGGAAAAATACAGGATGCCTTCTTCGTTGACGGTGGGGAAGGTTTCGGCGGCGATGGTGTTGATCTTGTCACCACAGTTCACCGGCGCCGCCCAGCTGCCATCCGGCTGCCGTTCGCAATACCAGAGGTCCGTTTGCCCGAAGCCGCCGGGGCGGTCGGAGACGAAGTATAACACGCTGCCGTCGCTGCTCAGCACCGCATGGCTGGAGGAATGCCCTGCCACGTTAACACCCGGCAGCAGTACCATCTGGCTCCATTTGCCATTTGTTTTCACCGATTGGTAGATCTGCAGCTGGCGCACCCCGCTGACCGGGCCTTTGCCGGTTACCGGCACCCTTTTGCCCTGGATGTTGATGGTGGCGTAGAGCGTATCTTCCGTCCGGTTCATGCACACCGGGCCGATGTGGTAATCGTATTTGCCCAGCAGCTGCGGCACCAGTTCTTCCAGGTACATGGTGGCATTGCCCTGGGTGTATTGCTGATAAACATAAGCTTTGTAATAAGGCTGCTGGGTGCGGCGGTCTGTCTGCGGACGGGGTTCGGAGCCGCCGTTGAGCGTCAGTTCCCGGTAGCCGTTAGACATCAGCAGCAATCCCTGTTTGACCACGCCGCTCACCAGGTCGGAGCCCGGGGTGTTGAGTTCCTTGAGCGGTTGAAGCTGCACCGGGGCCGGTTGCCACACCGCCGCGCTGTCGCAGCCGCGCAGGGCGATCGCTTTGAGTTTGAGGCTGTCTGCATTGGCCGTGGAGAACAACGCATATTGCTGGCGGGCCGAATCATACTGTTCCAGCTGCCGCAGGGCTTCGCCGTAGGCAAAATAAGCCGCCGCCGGGTGGTCCGGCCGGGCGATGATCTGCCGGTAAAAGCCCGCTGCTTCCTTAAAGTAGCCGATCTCCTGGTAGCTGTGCGCCATTTTCATGAGCAGGGCCACCGGCGTTCTGTCTCCCTTGCTGCGTGCCTGCCGCTGGTACAGCGCCCCGGCCACGGCATACTCTTCGCGCGCATAGGCCTCTTCGGCCAGCTGCAGCACGCTTTTCTGCTCCTGGGCATACAAGCTGCCGGCAAACGTCATGGTCAGGATAAAGGTTAAACTGCGTCGTATCATACTTCCTTAAGTGATGGGTTTAAAAATACCGGGGATTCTGTACGGTGAATTTTTTGGAAGGGAACAAAAAGCCCAGGGATATCTCATGGGAGCCGCCCTGGTAGCCCGCCATCTTATTCACGTTCAGATCGTAGGAATAACCGATGCGCAGCTGCCGGGTGGCGTAGAACTCCACCATGGCGCTGGCCGCGTTGGTCTCCTCGAGGTCGCGCTGCAGGGCCGTTTTGTTCCAGATGCTCACATTGGTGCGGTAGGAACCGCCCACCCACAGCTTGTCGCCGATCAGCAGGAAGGCGTTCAGGTCCAGGCTGGTGGGCCCTTTGAAATCTTCCTTCACCAGGAAGGAGGGTTTGAGCTGGAGCTTTTCTCCCAGGGGGAACACGGTGCCGGCCGTCAGGTAAACGTGCTGTGTTTTGCGGATGGTGGAATAGTTGTTGCCTTTCCAGTTATACCGCGAAGCATCGGAGTACAGGGAAAAAAGATCCATCACCGATACGCCGGCGTAGAACTTAGAAGTGTAGTAATACACGCCGAACCGGGCATCGGGCACCCAGGTGCTGGTCTTGCCGGTGGGGATGGCCACGTCGTCGTTATCGATGTACTGCAGGGCGGCCCCGTCGATGGAATACTGGGTGACGCCACCGCCGATGCCGATGCAGAGGCGTTTGGTATTCTCCGCATCCAGCGGGATGCGGTAGGAATAAGACCCGTAGAAAGACAGGGCTTCCTGCGGCCCCAGCTGGTCGAAGAG
>NZ_JAWLKY010000013.1:0-1070 GCF_039655965.1 Chitinophaga sp. YIM B06452
ATAATCTGCATTCGGCGTGTAAGTATAAGTACCGTCAGCATTCACCACTACCGTACCATTGCGGGGATCCGTAGTTTTCGTAAAAATAAGTTGATCTCCATCAATATCCGACCCGGTTACTGTTCCATTTAATGGCAGGTCTTCACTGGTGGTCCGATTATCGCCATTCCCGGCAGGAACATCATTAACAGGAAGCACGGTGATATTTACAGGCACCGTTACTGTCCCGCCGTTTCCATCGCTGATGGATATGGTAAAACTATCCGGTCCTTTATAGTCGACATTTGGCGTGTAGGTATAGCCACCGTTTGCCGCAACAGCAACTGTCCCGTTGGAAGGGCCGGTCATGCCGGTAAAAGTGAGATTGTCCCCATCCAAATCAGCCCCGGTCACGGTGCCGCTTACCGGCGTATCTTCATTGGTCGTCCGGGTATCGCCAGTTCCTGTGGGTGCATCATTGACGGGGGAAACGGTGATGTTCACGGTTACGGTTGTGATCCCGCTGTTTCCGTCACTGATCGTGATGGTAAAGTTATCGGAACCTTGATAGTTAGCGTTCGGGGTGTAGGTATAAGTACCGTCAGCATTTGCTGTTGCGGTACCATTGGCCGGATCAGCTGCTTTCGTGAATGTAAGCCGATCACCGTCTGCATCCGTACCGGTTACCCTGCCACTAACAGGCGTTTCTTCATTGGTGGTCTGAGTATCGCCAGTTCCGGCGGGAGCATCATTCACCGGCGATACGGTAATATTGACAGTTACGGCAGCGCTGCCACCATTCCCGTCGCTAATCGTGATGGTGAAGTCATCGGAGCCCTGATAGTCAGTATCCGGCGTGTAAATGTAAGTACCGTCAACATTCACCACTACAGCGCCATTGGAAGGATCAGAGGCTTTCGTAAAAGTAAGATGATCACCGTCCGTGTCTGTGCCGGTCACTGTGCCATTTACAGGGGTATCTTCATTGGTGGTTTTAGCATCACCGGTTCCTGTCGGGGCATCGTTTACTGGTGATACGGTGATATTGACAATTACGGTAGCACTGCCGCCATTTCCGTCACTGATCGTAA
>NZ_JAWLKY010000014.1:0-724 GCF_039655965.1 Chitinophaga sp. YIM B06452
CCTGGTCAACGCGGTGAGCGATTCGGTGCGCATCTGGACGATCGCTGCCGCCGACGGCAGTGTGCCGGCCAGCACTACCCGTTACAACGCTGGCGAACTGTATAAAAACGTCACCGCCGATGAAGCGGGCAACGCCGTGGTGGAATACAAGGACAAAGAAGGCCAGGTGATCTTAAAAAAAGTACAGCTGGCCACCACGCCCGGCACCGGCCATGTCGGCTGGCTCAGCACGTATTATGTCTACGATGACCTGGGCAACCTGCGCTACGTGCTGCCGCCCAAAGCCGTGGAGATACTTTTGGGCAATAGCTGGAGCCTGGCAGATGCCACCTTGCGCAAAGAGCTCTGCTTCCGCTATGAATACGACGGCCGCCGCCGGATGATCCTCAAACAGGTACCCGGCACCGAACCGGTATGGATGGTCTATGACGTGCGGGACCGGCTGGTGTTCTCGCAAGACGGCCAGCTGCGGCTGACCAATCAATGGCTGACCACGCTCTACGACGGGCTGAACCGGCCCACGATGACGGCGCTCTACCAGACCACCACCCCGGTAGCCACCCTGCGCAGCCAGCTGGCCGTCGCCACTACCGCCCAAACCATCGCCCACACCATCCCGGGAGAAGACAGCCTGGTGGTCAACAGCCACGATGGCCGGGCCGCCTATAAAGGCAGAGTGTCCGTCACCGCCCTGGCGGGCTTCGAGGTGACAGCCAGCGCTACG
>NZ_JAWLKY010000015.1:0-637 GCF_039655965.1 Chitinophaga sp. YIM B06452
GGCCAACAATCCCCTGCCCAACCTGGACCCTGCTAAACTCTACGCCCTTACCTATACCCATTACGACGATTACAGCTACGCGGGCAAAAAGGACGCAAAAACCGCTTATTATACCACTACCGAACTGCCCGCCCCGCTGGGCACGCAGACAGGCGAACGCCCCACGGCACAGTCCGCCCTGACCAAAGGCATGGTCACCGGCACCAAAATACGGGTGCTGGACACCGACCAGTGGCTGGTGACCACCACCTATTACAACGACAAAGGCCGGGTACAGCAGGTACTCAGTGACAACATCAACGGCGGCACCGATGTGGTGACGAATATGTATGACTTTTCCGGGCAGCTGCTGGTCAGCACCCATCACCATACCAACCAGCACAGCAGCGTCACCCCGGCCAGCCGGCTCATCACCCGGCTGCTGTACGATCATGCCGGCCGGGTACTGGAGACCCGCAAACAACTGGGTAACGGCACCGAACATATCATTGCCCAAAACACCTACGATGCCCTGGGGCAGTTGGCCAGCAAGGCGCTCAAAAACAGCGCAGGCGCTGACCTGGAGACCCTCAGCTACCAATACAACATCCGGGGCTGGCTCAGCGCCATCAACAAGGACTACGTGACCAGCGGCAGC
>NZ_JAWLKY010000016.1:0-593 GCF_039655965.1 Chitinophaga sp. YIM B06452
CAGGATCGGAGTCGTTGCCCAGGAGACCTGGTGATGGTACATTCAGGCTGACGTCTTCTGCTACCGTGTATGCGTCATTCACTGCCGCCGGTCTCTCGTTCACATTCGTTATGGCGATGTGCAGTGTTGCCGTATCGCAAAGCGATGGAGAACCATTATCACAAACCTGGTAGATTAGTGAATCAAGGCCGTTGTAGTTTGCGCCCGGCGTGTAGGTGAAGGAGCCATCCGCATTCAGCACCACCGTTCCATTCACAGGTGCTACTACAAGGCTGGCAGTGAGCCCATCTCCTTCCAGGTCAGAATCGTTGGTGAGTACATTACCGGGAACAGGGGTGTTTTCATCCGTCGTAGCAGAATCCGCTACCGCAACCGGCACATCATTCACAGCAGTGATAGTGAACACCACCATCGCAGTATCTATCAAACCGCCCGGATCAGCGATCGTGTAATAAGCGGTGTCGCTACCGAAGAAGTTCGGCGCCGGCACATAAGTGAAGGAACTATCCGCGTTCAGTGTCAATGTTCCGCTCACAGGAGCAGCCAGAACTGCAATTGCCAGCGTATCGCCGTCGGGATCGGTGTCGTTGCCC
>NZ_JAWLKY010000017.1:0-536 GCF_039655965.1 Chitinophaga sp. YIM B06452
GCCCCGACCCAAACGGTGAACCCTGTTCCTGCTGCTTACGGTGCGGGCACAAAGGTGAACTACGTCCGCACCTGGGAACCTGCTAAACCCCTGACAGACCCTGCCGCAGTGATCGCAGAAACAGACGTGGCCAATGTCCGCCAAACTACCCAATACGTAGACGGCCTGGGCCGTCCTTTGCAAACGGTGACCAAAGGCGGCTCCCCGGCAAAAAAAGATGTAGTGGCCCCGGTGATCTACGATGCCTTTGGCCGCGAGCAGTATCAATACCTGCCCTATGTATCCACGGCCGGTGATGGTGCTTTTAAGACTAACCCTTTCAACGATCAGAAGAATTTCTACGCGCCTACCTCCGGCACACCGATCTACCCCGGTGAACAGGTATTTTATAACCAGACCGTCTTTGAAGCTTCTCCCCTTAACCGTGTGCTGCAAACGATGGCCCCCGGCAACAGCTGGGCCGGATCCAATGTGGGCGTGAGCCAGCAATACCTGGTCAACGCGGTGAGCGATTCGGTGCGCATCTGGACGATCGC
>NZ_JAWLKY010000018.1:0-475 GCF_039655965.1 Chitinophaga sp. YIM B06452
TGCCCTCCACCAAGTTAAACTGTTCATCGAACAGCACAAAATTCAAATAAGCTTTCGGCCGCCCGGGGTTAGCGGCCTCGTTGTCCTTGTCCTTGAGCCGCTGGTAAGCATTGTTGAAGTCATTGTTGAAGGGCGTGTTATTGGTAGTCCCGCTGATGCCCGCACCATGGCCTTGCTGGCCCGGGGTCTGGCCATTCCCAAAGGCGCTGATCAGTGCGCTGAGCATGTCCTGCGGCGGGACCGACTGTTTGTTCTGCGGGGTTTGTTGCGATTTATAGAAGGCTTTGGCCCCCAGCTGGATCGTATCCCCCGCCATCACTTTGAGTACCAGGCTGGGACCGATCTTTTTATCCGGGTTGTTGGCGTTGAGTTTAGCTACAAAGCTGTTCTGTTCCGTAGTGGCGTCCTGCGGGTAGCCGGTGGGTTTGTCTGTCCTGGTGGCCTCGATGTTGCTGAACAGGGCTGCTTCTTTGGC
>NZ_JAWLKY010000019.1:0-371 GCF_039655965.1 Chitinophaga sp. YIM B06452
TCGATCACCGGGCTGGTGGTGCCTTTGCGGCCGCTTTGCACCATCTTGCGGATGTTGCCGTTGGCATCATAGGCGGTAGCGGGATTGATCCCGTCGCCCATGGTGACGCTGAAGTCATAGTTAGCTGAGCGGTCCCAGGTGGCAGAAGTGCCCACCTGCTGGTTAAAATCAGCTTTGAGCAGGCGGTTGGCTTTGTCATAGCCAAACCCATAGGCCCGGGCCACCGGGTCGTTAAAACCCCGCCATTTGGTCCCGGCGATGTTGCCATTCTTCTGGGTGGCGGTAAACCCGTAGTCATAACTCAGCTCCTGGCCGAAGAAGTGGCCGCCGCTGCCGCTGGTCACGTAGTCCTTGTTGATGGCGCTGAGCCA